>SDNL01000008.1 GCA_004524365.1 Promethearchaeota archaeon
GTAAAAAAATTATCCATTATAAAGGATATTCTTAAAAAAGAATGGAAAATGAGCGAAATAGATCCCGAAAAAATTCATATAAATTTGAATAAAGAGTTAGATAAGAAAAAATCTTTTATACCAAGAAGATATACTCTTACTCATTCCGATATAACAGGTGACCTATTTTTAACTATTGATAATGATTATGATAAAGAAGCAATCTCAGTATTTTATACAAAATTAATGCGTGACGAAGTTTTAGCAGAATGGAGAAAAAAAGAAAATGGGTATGAATTCCATGTTTTTGTCCATGTAAGTGGAGGTTTTGTGTTTGGATGGGCAGGGATGAGAGATCGAATATTCCGTCATTATCTCCCTTTCACATTAAAGATTTTTCGATTTGGTGATAATGAATTGTTTAATATATACCCTATTTTGGATAATGCGCCTATTTATGTACATTTTAAATCAAATAAGCAGAAATATAATAAAGTTGAAAAATATGGTTTTTTCAAGGAATATAAAGAAATATAATATTCATTTTATTTTTCAATTATTGTTTCTTCTATTGCTGTGCCGAAATGGGTTGCCCCCGGCCCAAGATGGACCAAGACTTTATCTCCTTCTTTTAGATTAACTACAGAAACCGCCTCTCCTTGAGTATCCACTAACCTAATAGTCTCTGCATTTTGACATATACAACTTATAGGAATTGTATCCCCATTCGTCTTAGCTTCTAATTCAAATCTTAACATCGGACGAGTTTCTATTTTTACACGACCAACAGACACTATTCTTGCCTTTCCTTCCTTATTAACGGCGAGTACTTTTACGCCACCTTTTATTTCACTTAAATATTTCGTTCGATAGATATTAAGACTATTGGGATCATCCTCAGGAACTAATATATAAGCGGAAACATCGCCGGCATTTACCCGAAATGGTCGAGAGGCTACAAATTGAGTTTCAAATACTTCAGCATGAACAAGAGCAAAGCCCATCGCAGTGCTTCCGATTAACATGCCCTCTCCAGGTCTCAGTAATGAAGTTGTATCTACACATACTCTATCACTCTCAGGAATAGATTGAATCGTCTTAATTTCGGCTTCCGTTAATTCAAGTTCATAAATTTTGCCGACAAGATTCTTTAAATCAATAAGATCCATCGATTTCTGGGGAGTATAAAGAACTCCATCTACTCCAATTTCTAAAGTTTTCAGCATTAATTCCGCCTCTTCTATATTTTCCACATCAGCGATTAATTCTGTATCTTTCTTATGCATTGATGCAATTAAGTTCTCAAAAGGAATGATTTTCCAGTCTTTTGCCGATACAATAATGAAATCTACTTTATTTGTATTCGCTAATTCCCTAATCTCATCCTCATCGTCTTTTGATTTTAATTCTTTATAATAACCTAGACTTTTATTCAAATCTTTTTGCTCAAATTGCTCTTCTAAAAGGGACATATCATTAAAAATAAGATAGTCGGTATCTAAATTTTTATTCCATGAATATGTTTTTACTCGTTCAATATTTTCAAATTCTGAATATGTATCCTTCGATACAAGGAAATGTAAAATATCACGATTAAACGCCTCTTGGACGAGTTCATTAAAATCATCCCCTCTGCTTTTGAAATTCAGAAGAATCTTTTTCATATTATTGAAAATTCTGGTTTTTATTTAAATTATATGTATTAAACATTGAAAAACGATTAAATTAGATCATTAACAAAAAGAATTCTTAATAATAGATAGGATAATAAAATACCATATAGTCTGTAACTTTTTGGAACCGTATATTTTTTATTACGTCTAATTTTTTCTAATCCAATGGTAAAATCAAATGTGGTATGAGAGTCTTTTAGCTTCGGGAGTAATTCCAGAATCAATTATTAGGATTTTCTTAAGAATCTTCTATCATATTAGGTTTCTTAGGATGACAAAAAACGTGGAAGAGATTCAAAATCATTTAAATGACTTTATATCTAAAATGGATAAACAACCTATTACTGTCTCTCCCAATGTAGCAAATATTCAACATTATGAACTTCCAACTCAATTTTTTACACTAATTTTGGGAAAATATATGAAATATAGCTGTTGTTATTGGAGTAAAACACCCCATACGAAAGATTTGGTCACAAATCTATATCTTGCAGAAGAACAAATGTTAGAAATAACCTGTAAACGAGCAAAAGTAAAAGATGGAGACCGAATCTTGGATTTAGGATGTGGATGGGGATCTTTATCAACCTATATTAAAGAAAATTATAAAGAAACCAAAATAGTTGCTGTGAGTAATTCATCAACCCAAAATGAATACATCCAAACGCTCATAGAAAATAGAGATCTTAAAGATTTTAAAGTTATTACTGCTAATATAGCCGATTTAGAATTGAAAGAGAAATTTGATGTAATAATTTCCGTCGAAATGTTTGAACATATGCGAAATTATAGATCTTTGCTAAAAAAATTAAAAAAGTTTCTAAAACCCAATGGGAGGCTATTTATTCATATATTTACAGATAAAAATTACCCTTATTTTTTTGAAATTAATTCCTCTCGGAATTGGATGACTAAATATTTCTTTAGAGGAGGATTAATGCCTTCTAGTGAGTTACCGCTTTATTTCCAAGATCATTTCTCGATTGAAAAGGTTTGGAAAATATCTGGAATTCATTATACACACACATTAAATGCATGGTTAGAGAAAATGAAATCTAATAAAACTAAGATCTTTAGAATTTTTGCAAAAACTTATGGTGAGAATCTTATGCGAACGTGGTGGAATTATTGGAAATTATTTTTCATTTCCCTAGCAGAGGTTTTTGGATGTAAAGGTGGCAACCAAAGATTTATCTCTCATTATTTATTCAAAAAAAGATAATCGCTTTAAAAAATCTCGTCGATTTTTCATTACAAATTTATTTAAATTGGAATCATTTTATATTATATAGAGTTTAACGAATTAATTATTTATAGTGGTGGTAAACCATAGGCTTAAAAGATAAACTTTTTCCAAAAAGTAATAAGAAAAGCAAAGAGGAAATTATAGTTAAAGCGAAGCGCCATATAAAATTACTTTCAATGCGCCAACAAAATTATCAAAAAAAGGCGGAAATAAGTAGAAAAAACGCGAAAATCGCTATGAAACGGGGCGAGAAAAACAGAGCGAAGATGTATTTGGTTAACTATAAGCAATACTTGGCGAAGCTAGACCGAACTAACAACCTAAAGCTTAAAATTGAGAGTAAGATTGGTGCTTTAGAGGAAGGTGAGTTAATCGGTGAAACAGGTGAATTAATGGGCGGCATGAGAGATCATTTAAAAGATACTGCCCAAAAAGTTGCTCCAGAAAAGATTGCAAAGATATCTGGCGAAACAGAATACTATGAAGAGCAAATTCGGGAAGCAGGGGAGATTTTGGGCGAAGATCCTCTATTAGATGCTGATTTTGATATTGAAGCCGATTTAGAGAAATTGGAAGCTGAAGTTACTTTAGAAGGAAGTGGAGAAATGCCGGAAGCCCCCGGAGGAGATTTGGAATATATTTCTGAAAGTGTTGTTGAAGATGTCTCCGAGGTGGCTGATAAAGACAAAGTAAAAGAAGAGATCAAAAAACTAAAGGAAGAACTTAAATAAACACATCTATATTTTTATTGAATGCCGAGTTAATTTATTTTGAAGTTTAATCTTCTATTTGCTTAAATTTTTTCTTTAATAATTATTTTAGAAAGAAAGAAAAAGGGAATTTTTTATTTGAATATTTTTAGCTACATAGGTTTTTTAGTGTTTCCAACTGATTATTAATAGAATCTAAATCTTGTTGGATCTTTCTAAATATGGGGAAGAAATCTTCTTTACGAATTTTATCGGAATAAAAATCATTTTTCAGGTTTTCAAGTGCTTCCAAGATATTAAATCGCTTCTTTTGGAGCATTTTATGCAATTCCTTCATATTCTTCAAATCAGTATTAGACACGTTAAACTTATTTCGGCGATTCTCTCCGGAATATTGACGGGGAGTACCTATTTTATTACTTTTTATTCCATTTTGAGCTTGATTTTTGATATTAGAATCAAAAAACTTGGAGATATGGTTTACTGTAAAGTCTTGAGTACAGAAATTAGAATTAGTACCATTTTTCTGGGAGGGAGAAGATTGATTAACAGAATCATAATCCATATATTTACTAGCATTTTTATTTACTTCCGTAAAAAATTTACGAGAACCATTAGCTTTCATCAATTTTTTCATAAGGATGCTTTTCTCCCTAGACTCAGGATAGTCATAAAAGTCGGTTTGGGGATTTGAAGTCTGTGAATCTGAGGGATTGTTATCAAATGAACTGTTTTTCCGATTGAAGGAGGGATATTGGGATCTTCTATGTAAATCATTCTCGAATAAAGTTGATTCGTCATTCTCTGTATTTATTTTACATTTTAAGCTAAAAAAGGAATTTATCCCTTCCTCAATAAAACTATTAAGCTTACTAAAATCAATCTCCATATTATGTAATTTTTGGGCAGCTAATCGATCGAAAGGAGCGGTTTCATCAAAATTTCTTGCTAATAAAATATATTCAACCACACGAGAGATTGCGCTATTCGAAAGAGAAAATTCATAATCTCCATAGGGGAATTCTATATATAATTTTTTAAATAACCTTCCTGTTTCTTCAATTTTTACCAAATCATTAACAGGAGCTTTAAAAATTAAACTTTCCTTTTTGTTAATAATTCCATAGATGTTTACAAACGATAAATCAAGACTAGTTATGAATAATATTCCCTTAGATGCCTTAAAAATGTCTCTAGAATCATGTCTATTTGATAATTTTGCACTAATCGCATATACAGCTTTTTCTTCTTCAGCAAGATGCAAGAATTGTTTATATTCGTTGAAATAACTGGTAATCTTTTCTATAAATTTCAGCTTTTTATTGAATCCTTCAATTTCTTCATTAATGTTTCGAATCTTTTGACCTATGAACTCTTCAATTGAATCATGGCCTTCAGCAAGCGTTTCCAATATATTTTCCATCACACGAACATTGCTATTAGGTTGCAAATGAATATTAAAAAATGATTCCTTATTAAGTGCAAGATGGTGGAAGTACATATTTATTTTTTCTCGAAGGCTTTTTTCGATATACTTTAATAATTCATAAAGAGAAATCAACTCAGATTCCATTTTAGGAAAATGGTAACATATAATTGGGGGATCTCGTGCTTTTTTGATTTTTTCCTTAATTGTATTAAGCTCTTTAAATACTTCTTTAAATGGTTTTATAAAAAGCAAGCTACTTTTAATTAATTCTAAAAATCGTGATTCTTGTTCACGCTTCTTTTGATATATATTCTTAATATTGGTTGAATGGCACTCGGGACAAGCATTTAATCTTTCTATTTGGGTTTTTATATTTTCACTTCCACAGTCTTTACATATTTTTTTATCGCCTGATTCCTTAATTTCAATATTTTTTGAATTACAGTCTCCACAGAAAAATTTAAAGCTTTTTTCTATACTCAAACAATCAGAACAACAACTTGATTGACAATCTTCACAGTAAAAGGCAATTTCTCGATTATTATCACAAAAGTGGCACATCTGTGCTTTACTTGATGAATTGTGTTCTGACATTATATTTGTACCTAATTTAAATTTAAAAAGTCAAAATTTTAACAAATCGTTTATAAGAAAAAGGTTAATAATAATAGAAAAATGCCTATATTATTGGAATATTACCTTTAAAAAAAATAGAATAGAAATCTTGTTCTGAGAATAATGTGATTATAAATGGTTGAAATTGAAATCAGAAAAATATCTTCATTAGATCAAAATTGGATTAAAGAACTATTTCAAAAAGAATGGTTCTCTGATAAAGTAATTTCTCAAGGACGGATATATCAATATAAGAATCTTCAAGGATTTATAGCAGTGTATCAAAACAAGAGAGTAGGAATGATAACATATACCATTAAAAATGAAAAAATTTTAGAAATTATCTCTATAAATAGTTTAAAAAAAAATATTGGCATTGGCACAGAATTCGTAAATCATATTACTAAATTTGCCAAAAGCAGACAAATAGATAAAATAGAAGTAGTTACCACAAATGATAATCTCAAAGCTTTAAAATTTTATCAAAAATGTGGCTTTAAAATTATGACCGTCAATGTAAATATAATGAGAGAGTATAGAAAAATTAAACCTGAGATTCCTCTTAAAGCTGAAAATGGAATTTTAATAAGAGATGAATTTATCTTACAGAAAAAATTAAATCATTAGCTCCAAACTATAAAAGATCATAATGAAGCTTAGAAAGAGTATACTTATTCTTAGAGATTACTTAAAAAAATAGGGAAAATTTCATAGAAATTCCAATTAAATTATGATTTATAAATTAAAAGAAATTCTTCTCAACCGATTATATTATAAGCTCACCAACTTAAGTCTAATTTTTAAATATTAAAAGTAATTTTATTAGCTACTTGTAATTTCTAGTTAAATGGTGAGAAAAGATAGAAGGATTTAATGAAGTATTAGGTATTGATGATGATGATAAAAAAATTATTGAATTAATTGAGGAAAATCCCAATATAACGCATCGAGAAATTGCTGAAGAGATTGGGAAATCTCAGCCAGCGGTAGGTGCTAGAATCATTAAATTAGAGCGAAAACATCTTCTTAAAGAACAAGTAGGATTTAATCTTAAAAAAGCCAAAATAGAAACAGTCATCGCCTTTATTGCTACAAAGGATGTCGATGGGATCATAGAAAAAATTAAAGATACTGATTTAATCAATTATGCTTTTAAAATCTCTGGAAAATATAATATCCTTTGTTTCATTCCAGGAAAAAGCTTAAAAACTATAGAACGATTCATAGATAGGTACTTTCGAGATGACCCAAATGTTATTAAGGTTAAAACAGAAGTAATTATTAAAAGCATTCATGATTTTGTAATCCCCATATTTTTTAATGATGATATAAACTCTTTAGAACCTTTTGATGAGGAACTTCTTAAGATTAATTCTCTCGTAAAAGAAGGAGGATAAACTCTACTTGTTTTAAGCTTTCAACTCAGACGTATCCATAAAAACTTTTAACGAAGAAATACTATTTTTCAAAAGTCTTGGCAATGCATGCTCCAGAATTTAAAGTTAGGTTATCAGATAAAGGTGTAGTTACATTTTTAGATCTCGATAATTTTAAACATTGTGTAGAAGAGAAAAATTGGTCTAAATATACTCCAAACCCAATAACTCGGTTTTTAACAGTCACCATTGAGCAATATATTCGAAAATATCGGGCTTTAAGCTTTTGGGGATTAGATCAGAAGAGGGGAACCGAAGAAGCGATTCTCTTCTTCCAATATGAAAAAAGTTTTGTTTTAAATCTTATTGATGATCTTAGAAAGGATATAATGAACCTTGCTCAGCAATATAATGCTTCTACTAGTTTAAGTGCAGGATTAGCAGAAGGAAAAATACCAAAAATAAAAAATATCAAGAATCATAGTAAAAGTGAATTTAAAAAAGACCCCACCATCTTCTTAGCTTATAGAGCATTAAAGAAGGCTAAAAAACAAGGTGGAAATTCGATTGTAACTTATTAATTATTTTACTAATTAAAAAAAAATTTAAGGTCCATAATAAATTAAAATGATAATTGATCTCCATATACATATTGAAGGAAGATCCCATTGTTCCCACCTTTCCCTTCAAGAATTATATAGGGGACTATCCCCGAAATTAGATGGGATTTGCATCACAGATCATGAAGTAATAGACAAAATTCGACATTTGCATTTCCAAGAATTTAGCGTATTTTATGGAGTTGAATTATGGAGTGATAAGGGAGATATATTAGCCTATGGACTTAAGAATATTTTACCATCAAAAGATCTTCGGGCAAAAGAGATTATAGATTTTATCCATCATCATAATGGAATTGCAGTAGCAGCTCACCCATTTTCATCTCGACATAATGCATTCCACGAATCTGTGTATGATTATAGTTTTGATGCAATTGAAATAAATGGTGCGATTGGGAAAAATGAAAATAAACTTGCTCGGCAAGCAGCTGAATCACTTGGTCTTCCATTAACAGGGGGGAGTGATGCTCATTCAATCAATCAATTAAATACAGTCGCAACAGAATTTGAAAATGGGATAAATTCAATTGAAGATATAGTGAAAGCAATAAAAAACAAAAAATGTAAACCTGTGCGAATTTAAACCTTAAACTTAAAGTTAAGAGAATATAATTCTAACAACTACTTTATTTAATAATTTTGATCTTTTCGCTTATAGCTTGTCCAGGTAAACCCCTCTCTTTAAAGTGAGCTCTCACGGCTCCATTATTTCCGTGTGCTCGAGAAACTTTTCCCTTTATTTCTTTCCCAGTAGGACTATACCAAGCAACTGTTCGGCCGATTAATTTATTAGCTTCCTTTCTAGATTTAATACCAGGAAATACTAAAATACATTGTTTAGGGTGAATAACATGGCGGCTTCGGCGATAGCTCGCAATTCTCCCTTCTTTTCCGATAAGCTCTAATTTATTCATAGTTTTCGATAATCCTAATTTCTATTTGTTATAAGATAAAATATTTAAAAAAATAAAAAATTTTTGAGAAGCACTGAAAAAAACCTTAAATTTGGTTTTTTTAAAAAAATTGTCTTATTTTCTTCCAAGCCATTTTATTTAATTCTTGTATCTTTTTATTAAAATCATCTGTTTTTTGTAGTAATGACTCATTTTTAAGGATTTTTTGCATTTCTCCAATAATATTTTTTTCTATCTTCCTTTTCTTCTCAATAATTATTTTAGATTTAGAATTCTTATTTCTAACCCAATACCAATCAGAATTTTTTTCCGTATAAGGCCCGGGAGGAAGTACATATTGATCATCTATGGGAAAGATGTAAGGTTTGTAAATGCTCATACATGGCAGAGTGGTACCTGTAAACCAATGAATATTTTTCCCGTCATCTCTCAATTCCGAGACTTGAGAACCCGTTGATTCGAATCCTCCATGCATACAGATCCCAGCTTGGTGATCTCTTAGAAATTCCATCATCATTTCTCCCGTAATATTTCCTTTATTTCTAGTTAATAATTGCTTGCTTTTTCCTATTCGGGAATATATAGAATTAGAAGGGGGAGATCCTGAAAAAGTGACTGCAAAATCAAAATCATCTTCATCTTTACAATAACCTTTCTGAATTGCATGGTTTATAATACCTTCTCGTCTTAGATCCCCTTTTCCTCTAATAGTCAAGCCATTTGAAATAGATCCTACATCCATCACGCGTTCAGCAATCCACCAATCATCTGCAGTCTCTAGAACAAAAGCTTTATGAGGGTCGGCAATTAAAAAAGAATTGTGGTATGTCCAACTGGGATCATTATAACTACAACCCCCCCCTTGATGATGGCATTCTAATAATTTTATTATTATATCAAGGGATTCCCTAGCCGTTTTAGCTCGCTCAAGGCCTAATCGAAGTAAATCCATTCCTAATAACCCTTCATTTCTTTGAGGTTCAAAGGAATATACTGCTTCATTTCCAATAACAACACCATATTCATTGCATCCCATCTCAGCCCCCCACATCCACCAAGGTTGACTTAAAATAATGGCTGCAGTTTCTTTTGCTTGTGGGATTGTGATATAAGTACATTTCAGCTCTTCACCTTTAGAGTGGTTCATTCGAGGACTATAAGTAATTAACTGAACTTCGCCACTGGGTCTATCTGAATTCTTGCCAAAGATAACACAATTATTTTTTGACGCCTTGGGGAGGCTAACTAAGGTATCGCACATTATTTTATTACATTTCTTTGGTTTTTTATTATTTCATATTAATATCCAATTGATCATGGTCATTGAGCTTTTGCCAACGCTTTCGATAAAAATATCCAGGTTTAGATTCGATAGGAAGGTCTTGAACTAAATTAATCCATTCAGATGTCTTCTTTCGGCTAAGTTCAAAAGCTTCCATTGTTGCATTTTTTAATTTCCCATCGTTTGGAGGAGATGTTAAAATATTTTCAACTTTTTCTTTAAATTCAGCTTCTAATTCGTTTCTTTCTTTGCGGTAACTATTCAACCGAGTTTGATAATCCTTCAAGACCGCTCTATGGAGTTTCTCATGTTGCCACCACAATGTTTCATCATCATAATATTCGGTAGCTCTCTTAAGTTCGATAGGTTTTCCATCACTAATAAAAAAGATAGGCTTAAATATTCCAGTACAAGGCGCTGAAGTTCCGGTAACCCAATGTGTTTGAATATTATTTTTTAAGTGGGCGACATGAGAACCAACCGATTGACTCGGAGTTATAAAAGACGTATAATGCATACAAGGACTTTTCATTGAACCTTTATAAGGTGCCCAATTCTTTTCTTTAGAAGGGGGAATGTTATGACTTCTTAAAGCACTCATCATTGTTTCTGGAGTAATTTTACCTTTCTTTTTTCTGAGTATATCTGAAGTACAAGCAATACGATCTCTTCCTTTAGCGAAAATCTGTTTAATATTGAATTTTGGGATAAAGCAATCTGCGAAATTGAAATCATCTTTAGAATTACAATATCCCTCATCTACTGCATGTTTTATCAAATTGGGATGGATTTTATCGTATTCATTTCCAATAGTTAAAGTATTTGAAATTACTCTTATATCTTTAACTTTTTCCGCAATCCAGTATTGATCGGCAGTTTCTAATACCCAAGCTTCTTTTGGATCCGCAATTATGAAACTATTATGGTAAAATAATTTCTTATCCTTATATCCACATGCACCACCTTGTCCATAAAGTTCCAACAAGTCTATTATAACATTTAAAGCATCCTCTGCATTTTTTGAGCGTTCTAATGCAAGACGCATTAAATCCATTCCTAATAATCCTCTCTCTTGGTATGGCTCTTTAGTCCATACTGCTTCATTTCCTATCGTAACTCCATATTCATTGGCACCCATCTCACATCCAAACATCCAAAAAGGTTTTAATAGAAGTACTGCATTTGTTTCTTTTAGTTGCGGTATTGAGATATAAGTGCAATCAACTTCAGAATCCTCACTATGCTGTTGCCTTGGTATATATAAAATATTATGAGCTTCATTGGGTTCTCTATCTGTGTTCTTTGCAAATATTACAGAGCCATCCTTAGTGGAATTGCCTATTGCAACTAATGTATCACACATTTTATTTCCATTATTCTTAAAATTTAATTTTATTTAATTATAGATTTTTAGATTGACGCAATTACATCAATTTCTAATTTTAGATTGGGTAAAGGTAAATCTGAAACTTCAACAGTAGTTCTTGCGGGAAAATTTACGGTTACGCCATTATCCTCAAAAAAGGATTGATAAACCGCATTCATTTCCTTAAATTCACTAACATCTTTAAGGAACACAGTAACTTTTACGATATCTGAAACATTTGCATTTGCTGCTTCTAGAATAGTTTTAATCTTTTTGAAAATCGAAAGAGTTTGTTCTTGGATAGTTTTTGCTTCCGATCCTGCAATCTGACCAGAGAGAAAAAGTAGATTTCCTACTTTAACTCCATGATTATATGGACCTGCTTTAGGAGCATCAATCGGAATTATTTCTTTATTTGTCATATTAATTCACATCTTATAATTTATATATTAATTAAATAATTTTTCGGAATTATATGCTTCTTAAAGTATAGTTAATAAACTACTATCTAAATAATAATTATGTGGCTTCTAAATATAAATTTTTATTATTAGCTAAATTCTGTACTATAAGCTTTAATTCTAATAAATTATATTTAGTTTTTAGATATAAGAAAATAAACTAAAAAACTGATTAATTATGAATAACCAAAACCCAATAGTTTGGATTTTCACGTTTGAGTATGAAGGTGTTATTAAAGTTGGAGGTTTAGGTGAAGTACCCGCTAACCAAGTTAAAAGCTTATCAAACAAGTTTAACTTCACTATATTTATGCCCTCTAATGGTCAAATCGATAATTTAAAAAAAAAGTGGTTATACGATAAGTTATCGATCAAATGTACGGGAGAAATAAATCCTTCAAAGTTGGGATTAAAAGATAATAATGTAAAAAACTACGAAATTGGTTTTTATCAATTTTATTCAGACCATGGAAAAATAATTCTCATATCAGGTGAGAATGACTTCTCTAAAAAATATCTTGGAGATCCAAGCCCATACAATCCTGAAACCTTTAAAGGTAAGGTAGCATTATATTCTTTTGGAATTAATTGTTATATCTCCCATCTATTCAGCGATAAGTCTGCGATACTACCTGATCTTGTTCATTTACACGATTATCATGTAGTTATTCCTTTTATTTCAATGAAACAAGTTTTATTTAAAAATAATATTCACATTCCTTCATTAATAACAATCCATTTATTAACGTGGCCTCGTTATGAGCTTTCATTTCTTAGAGCATGCGGGATAGATGATACTCAGATTACATTAAGATTACCATCGGGTTTAAAATCAATGAAAATTCGCGAAATCTTTGACTTATGTACTGGAGATGATAAAATTCAAGTTCCCCTCCTGGAAAAAGTGGGAGCTACTATATGCGATATGGTTATTACAGTTAGTGAATCCTATTTGAATTCTGATATTATTCCATATTTAGGTAATGATTTAATTAAATTTAAAGCTAATTTTGTATGGAATGGGTGTGATTGGGTCTATGATGATATATATTCCGATGTTATTGATAAAATGGGTGAGGAAATCAAAAATGTTTTAGATTTAGATTCCGATGTTATTATTTCACGGGACGATTTAAAAAAGTACCTATTAACTTATAAATTAGGGCATTTATCGAGTCCACCTGTAATAAATTCTACAAAAATTATTAATCACATAAAAGAACTAGCTCAAGGAGATGTTATTAGTAATGATAGATCAGTAAAACCTTTCAAAACCTCGGGACCATTAGCAATTGCCACCGGCAGAATAAGTCCCCAAAAAGGGATAGATATAATTCTTGAAGGAATTCCAAGAATTACCCAAGAAGTTCCGGATGCAAAATTTCTTTTACTATTATTACCCACAGAATATAGCCTTGAGCAAATTACTAATTATTTCAGCTATATACGAGATTATAAGAAGAATCTAAGAATCATTTTTGGAAAAGCATTTGAACTTTTTTACCTATCACATCTTTCCGCTGATATATATTGTGCAATTTCAAGATGGGAACCGTTTGGAATTACTGCTTTAGAAGCGATGGCAGCTAAAATTCCTTTAATAGCAACTAAAGTAGGAGGGTTGCAAGAAACAATGATCGATATTCGGGAAAATCCCGAAAAAGGAACTGGCTTATTAATTGAAAAAGAAAATGTAGATGATTTCTCAAACGGAGTCATTTCATTATTTAAACTGGCTAAATTAGATAATCAAATTAATCAGAGTAGTCAAATAAGATCAAAATTAATGCAAGAAATTCCAGACCCAAAGATACGTGATCTCAATCAAAAATATATTAATTACTACGAAAAAATAAGAGAAAATTGTTATAATCGAGTGGAAAAGTATTTCCGTTGGAAAGAAGTATCTAAGAAATTAGAACGTTTATATAACCAAATCATTAACTTATATAATCAAAAATAATAATCTATTATTTTTCTTCAAAAAATCTTTCTCAAATATAACTCTTTTTAACTTTTATTAATTTCCTTTATCCTATTGTGAATTGATAAATAAAGATTTTTACAATTTTATAAATATTTATTTAAAATGTATTGTTAAGTTAGTTGTTTAAATTCAATTAAAAATCTAAAAGTTTTATAAAAAAATGATTAAGAAGAACGTAAAGAAAACCAAAATTTTAGCAATTATTTCAATATTACTTATAGTTAATTCGATTCATGTTCTACAGTATTTGATTGAACAGAAAGGAGATATTATTCCAGAAACTAAAAAAACTCAAAATATAACTAGCGCATATTATAATACTTCAGCAGCTCCAATTTACATCGATGGAGGTGCTTATGGAGTTGGAGCTCATAATTGGACATGGGCGAAAGATCAACCATGGTGTAGTGGTTCTGGTATATGGGGCGACCCATTTATCATATCAAATCTAACGATCAATGGAATGAATTCAGATAGTTGCATAAAAATCGTTGATTCGACTGTATTTTTTCAAATAAAAAATTGTACTCTTTTTAATTCGTCATCGGGATCTTTTCCGTCATATAAGGCGGGTATAGAATTATATAGGGTAGAGAATGGATTCATAAAAAATTGTACTATTTACGATAACAATGGATATGGAATTTCATTATGGAATTGTGATAATAATACAATGACTAACAACAAAATTATTAATGACGATATCTGGTTCCAAAGCTCGGAATATAATTCAATAGTAAATAATACTTTCTTAGATACATCGGATGCAGTTTGGGTTGAATCTGGGAGCCATCATAATAAAATCGCAGAAAATGAATTTAATAACGCTGGAGATGCAATCTATATTTCAACTGATAATAATAAAATTTTAAATAATACATTTGAAAATTGTGAAGGTGTGCTTTTAGGAGTTGATGCAGATAATAATACAGTCTTTAATAATACTGTTGACAACTGTGAATGTGGTATTTCGTTCCAATCTGGGAATTACAATGAGATTAAATATAATACAATTATGAATGCCTCCGCTGAATGCTATATTATAAGATTATTTGAAGGAAGTAAATTTAACAATGTCTCATATAATATAATCTTAAATAATAGTGCTGATGGAATCCTTGTTCGAAATAGCAATAATAACACATTATTCAACAATACTATAAAATTCAATAGTAAATATGGAATTAATTTGGACGCAAGCAACTTTACAACAGTACTAAATAATATTTTGATAAAAAATGTAGAAGGATGCATTAGAGAATATGATTGCTTTGGAAGCATGATTAACAATAATATATGTGTAGAATTACCAAGCGGGGGAAACGGAGGAGAAGAATTGATATTTGGATATAATTTATTTTTATTTTTAGGGATTATCTCCATAATTTCACTTATCTTGATAATGAGAGTTAAAAAGAATCCAAATTAATAAAAGGATAAAAAATGGGATTAATAATCGTCCCTTCAATTTTTTTTTAATTGATTAGAAGAATTTTTCTATTTCTTTTTAGCAAGATAAATAGCTTTCTACAATAGTTTCTAAGATATTTCATTGAAGCCTCCATGCCCTAAATAAAGAGAGGGGACTTCTTTCGCAATTTCGTTAAAAATTTCAATTTTTATCAGCAGAAAAAAAGGGATAGAGATTTTGTGTTATTGAATTCTTCCGATCTGGAACAACTTCGATTTCATCTTGGATCCATGAGGGAATCCATTCATATTTCTGTTTAAATCGAGAATCCATGTATATAATGGCGCCTTTATCATTAACCGTTCGAATAGGGCGACCAGAAGCTTGATTAGCCCGCTGAATTGCGGGATAAAGATAAGCAAAATTCCACCCTTGATTATCAAAAACTTTATCATAATAGTTAATTTTAGCATTAATTCTAGGAGTTGGAAGGTGATATGGGAATCCCGCTATTATTACCGCATTCATGTAATCACCAGGATAATCTTCCCCTTCGGAGTTTCTTCCCCCGCAGACTCCCAACAGTACTCCTCCTTTAGCTGAAGTTTCTGCCATTGATTTAAAATCTTCAACCATGAATGCGTTTTGAGAGGCAGATAAACCTGGTTCCTCCAAAAAAAGTTTTTTATTATTTTTCCGTACTATTTCTCTTATATTATTTTTAACCAAAGCATCCAAGACTTTATAAGATGCACAAAAAATACCCACATTCGCTGGAGTGCAATATAAGACTTCATCAATCTTTTCTATCATTTTTCTATACATAGATTCATTTCGATTTTTTCTCTTAGTATTAACACCCTCAATTATAAGAGCTTTAATATTGGATTTCTGGAAAGGAGAATCTGCTATAATTCCTTTATAAGACTTTCCACTCTGAATTAAGCCCATAAGATTATTATATACATAAGGGTTTACAGTTCCAGAAAGATGAAGGCTAGCATAGCAAGATGTTAAAATCGGCATCACGGTTTCACGTGGATCCAATGCAACTATTTCCATATAAATATTTCTGCTTTTTTCTGTTTGTTGAATAGTATAGCAAAAGAAATATTTATCTAAAATGTAGGTATCTAACCATTTTAACCAAAACTCTGCCAAACTACCGACATAATCCCTTGCTACTTTTCCCTCGGCTACTTTTTCTTCATGGATAGATACGCTGTAATCATGAAGCTCATGAACGAGATTTTGAAAACCATTCAAATCTGCATAACCAAGTTTTTTAATTAATTTTTTTAGCAGTTTTGCGGGTTCAATTGCTTTTTCAACTTCATGAAGTGTTTGCTTCTTTTTATTTAAATGTTCAATCAATAAATTTACAAACCTTTGAATTCGAGCAGGCGCACGAATGTTTTCTAAGTCTTGCTTACATAACCGTAATGAATAAGGGGAAACTTTTTGTGAATTTACTTCAGTTGCAACATCGATAATGTTATGGCATTCATCAATAACGATAATTGATTTTTCGAGTTCTTTTCCAACAAATTTTAGGAAACTTTGCCGAATAAATGGATTAAAAATCCACTGATAATTACAAATAATAACCCTCATATCTGCCAATAAAAATTTACTTAAAAAGTAAGGACATAATTCTTTGTCTTGACAAAGTCTAATTAGATTATCTGCGTCGACAGGTTTACTAAGAATTTCAGGAGAAATAAGGACGGGCGTATCAACATTTCTTTTCTTTTTAAGGAGATTTAAAAAATATTTGCAATTCCGATTTTTTCTCAAGTCGGAACAAACAGACATACTCTCTCGGGGTGGAGCTTTTAAATCCAATAACATTTCATTAAGGCACATTTCATTTCGTCCACGGATTGAAAGTCCATTTATTTTAATTTCAGTCCTATTATTGGATAAAAGTGCTGAAATTTTTTTTAATTCTCGAATTACTCTTGAATTTTGTGCATGCGTGCGACATAAATAGATTATCTTCAAATCATTCTCTATCGCAACCGGAAGAAGTCCACTTAAGGCGATAATAGTCTTTCCCGTACCATTTGGGGCAGATAATAGGATATTCTTTCTATTTCTCGCACTTCTCTCTATTTGTTTTATGATAGTTTCTTGAGATTCTCTGTATTGAGTATATGGAAAAAAATCTTTATAGTTTTGAAATTGCATCATTAATGTATTGTGAATATGTTATTCCAAATGTAATATATTATAATTATTAATTAGTTTATCTATCAATCTATTCATAATATAATAGCATATAGGGTATTATTCTTGTTTTTTATTCAATTATTATATATTCATTTTAGTATAGAAAGATGAAACTAAAAATTATCTCTCTTTATTTTGGAAATATAAGTATTTATTACCTTGTATTATATTAATAAGGAAAAATTTATACAAATTATCGAATTTATACAAAGTATATACATATTAGTTTCTAAAAATGAGTTCATCAGGATACTATCTAACAGTTAAACAATTATTTACCGAGAGCGTGATAGGTTATTTGGTTCTATTCACTCTTTTATTTCTTCTTACTCTTGCCCAAAATTGGATTAATATTTTCTTATTTATTTTTCCAATTATTACTTTTTCATTTGCCTTATTCTTTAAATTAATTGATGTGAATAAATGGAGAACTCAATTTGAAGGGAGTCCGATTGTATATAACCCTCTAGGTTCGGAGAAAAATAACGCGAATAGGTTTAATGTTATATCGCTTTTATTGATGATATTTCTAATGTGGACGGGTTATGAATCGATTGTTCATCCTCAGTTAATCCAATCATATACTCTCTTTTTTATGCTTATATATTTCTTTCTGTATACATTTAGTTTCTTTATTCTTTTTTTCGATATGTGGAAATATAGTCAAATTAAATTAAGTTATGAAAAAAAAGGGAATAAAAAAAATAAGGAAGTCGAAAATTATGAAAAAATTATTCGATTCTTGAAAATAAAAAAGTTTCGGATTATATCATACCTTAATATAACCTTCTTTATTTTACTTAACTTATTGAATCTTTTATTCTCATTTCTTACCTATTTCAAAATAATCCCCGGATATTCTCTTACATTACCTGGCACAGGATTAGAAAATTCCAAACCGCTCATTCTTCCTTACACATTTTTTATAGGTTTAATTTTACCCCCTTTTTATGCTACGGTTTTTCTTCTGTTTATTTATAAGGATATAAATCAGTTGAGAATTGAAGATTTAGAAGATATCATCAAAGATTTTTCTAAAAATATGAGAATTTTAATTTTAGAAAATTTTCAAATCCTTAATAAAAATTTATTGAAAGATTTAGATATGGATGAATTTATGAAAACTATGGAATTAAGAGAAAGTTTTAGAGAATATGTTACTAGGCGCCGAGCTAAATCGATGTCAAGTAATAATTCTAAAGCATCAACTGTGAAAAGAAAAAATGAATCAGTAAAAAAAGAAAAAGCAAAAATAAGGGAGATAAATGATTTAAAAGAAAAAAGGTCTAAAGAGCATAAATCAGAAAAAATGGCGCATACACAAGAGGAGATATTAGAAATGCAACCAGAAAAAGAAGAGATTGTTGGATATACAGAAGAGAGAAATAAAGCGAAAGAAAAAGTAAAACAAATAAGAAAAAGTATCAGAGAAGAAGCGGATAAATCAAAAGAATACCATAACAAAAATAAGGAACATAAAGAATGGGTTAAAAAACAAGCTGCGAGTTCCATTTTAACCGTCCCAAAAACTATAGGCAGGCGAACTTGTCCTAATTGTAAGGAAGATCGAAAGGAAATGATACATGAGAGCATTGATAAGACTAATATAATAATGAGCTCTCCACGTGTGTATGGGAAAAAGTATAAATGCGGAAGGTGTGGTGTCGAATGGCGGGAGGCTGGTGAGCCTCGGGAAGATTAAGTTATTCTAATTCCGAAAATAGTAGTTGAGTTGAGAAGAGGGTTTTTTTTCTGCATTAAAATACTTTAAATTTGCAAACCAATTATAATAAGGGCTCGAACTCTAGATATAAATTATGTTATTTCACTATAAGGATAACAATTGATAATATGATTAATTATCAAATCTAAGAAAGAGAAATTTTTTAGTAAATAGTTTTAAAAATTAAAGATGATAATATTAAATTTAAAGAATAAATTTAAAAATAACGCTAAATAAAGAGTGGGAAATCTGTGGGCTTATGTTATTCATTTATTCTAAATTAACTTAAAAAATGATACTTTAAATGAGAAAAATACAAAAAAAATTAGAGATATCCGAAAAAGAATTAAAGAGGATAAATGATTTCATTTTAGACGAAAATAATCCTTTAATTAATGAATTGTTGGCAATAATAGAAAAATATGGCGGAATCGATAAGATTAATAGAAAAGCGCAAGAAGCGAGTCAATATGAAAATTATATTAACTATTTAGAGAAAATCCAACCTTCCTATATAAAGGATTTAGAGTGGTTAATTAAAAAAAGAGATAATCGCGAATTTATCAGTATCCCAGAATATCGGAGGAAAGTTTTAGGTGATAAAGTGGACTCAATGAACTTTAATGATGACTATGCGGTGACATTAGAGTTATCAGCTTGTCAATACTTTCCATTTTTTATTGATATTGTAAAAGATGCTATTGAAAATCAAGAATTAATACCCGCACGAATTATTCGGGTTCGTAAGATGAAGGAGCAAGAAGCAGATGGAGATTTAATGGCAATGGCAGCAGCAATGCATATTATTGGCGCGTCTTGGGTTGAGACGCTTGATACCAAAGGTACAGCCCCTGGGCCAGATGGAAAGCCAGTTAATGTGCATTTAGGAGGTCCGGAAACAATCACAGGATATTTTGGAGGTGTTGGGCAACCCAATGATTTTGCTTTGAAATGGATCGATGAATACTTATATTATTACACAACATACGGTATTAAACAAGTATTAAATATAAATCCAGGAACAGTTTTACTTGGGTATTTCCTCTATAAACTCGGTATTAACAATGAATTCAAAATCTCAGTATATATGGGAAATGACAATCCATATTCATGCTTATGGACATTATTAACAGCAAAATTATTTGCAAGAGATGATGGTTCCAGTCCCTTAATTGGTTTTAATTTATCTAATTCAGTCAATAATGAGACAATTGAAATGGCGGCTTATATTAGAAAAGAATTTGGATTTACCGATGTGGTAAGATTAGAACATCATATTACTGAAACTTGGAAAAGTATTGTGAGGCAACCTTATGATAGAAGGAATGAATTAATTGATTTGGCAAAAAAGGTTAAAAATATATCAGCTAAGCATGAAGGTGGAGACATTACTATAGAAAAAAAGAGAGAACATCCTTCTGATATACAAGAATATTTTATATCAAAAAAGGAGATTAAAGAACAAGGTATTTGGGATGCCATTAGAATCAACCACCTTGATCGTTATAAAGCAGTAAATTCTACTGCCAAAGCCTTAACAGAAAATGGATTAAGTTTTATTGCAGCAAAAAAGTTACATAAAACAAAATAGGATTGGTGAAAAAATATTGGGAGATTTTGATTTAAAGCTTAAAGGAGTAATACCAGCAATGGTAACTCCTTTCAATGAAGATGATGAATCAATTAATGAGAAGAGATTAAGAAATCTCGTAAATTTCTTGATTGAAAAAGGAGTAACAGGATTACTTCCTTGCGGTACAACAGGAGAATTTGTGAATATGACTCTTGAAGAGCGCTTGAAAGTAATTGAGATTGTAATTGATGAGGTGAAAGGGAGAGTGCCTGTTATTGCAGGAACGGGAGAAAGTGGTACTCGAATGGTAATTAATTCGACTAATTCTGCCGCAGATTTGGGAGCTGATGCCGCAATTATAGTGACTCCTTATTATCTCAAACCTGGAGCGAAAGGGTTATATGATCATTATTATACTATTGCAGAAAACACAGACATTCCTTTGGTGTTATACAATATACCAGTATGCACTGGAGTAAATTTACCTTGGACAGTTGTTGAGGATTTAGCGGAGATCCAAAATATCGTAGCAATTAAAGATTCTAGTGGCGATTATCGTTATTTTTCAGCATTATTAGAAAAAGTACGAGATAAAATTTCGGTTTTAATAGGATGGGATGAAAATGTCCTCGGAGCTCTGGCTGGTGGAGCAGCAGGAGCTATATTGGGTTCTGCAAATGTGATTCCCGATATTTGGTTAGATATTTATCGCCATATTCAAAATGGAAACCTTGATAAAGCTCGAGACATTCAAATGAAAATACAAAAATTCGCGAGAATCTTAATAAAAACTGGTGCAATAGGAGCCAAAGAATGTCTAAATATGATAAATGTACCCGTCGGAGTGACGAGAAAACCAATAATAATGGGAGATGCTCTTCCTTATGAATTAAGAGATGAATTAAGGATCGAGCTAGAAAAATTGGGATTGATAGAAAAGAGGGAATTGAAATTCGAAATCGGAGATAAGAAACTTAAAAGTAGATTCTATTCTGTGGGAATTACTCCCGATCTTATTAAGGATTTTCATATAAAAGTTGGTGAATCTCTTGTAGGAGAGGGTGCTGAATTAGCACATGTGGATCTATTAATCGGAAATAAGGAGGGACCTGTTGGAGAAGCTTATGCTAAATCCCTAGCAAACCCATCAGAAGGAAAAGAGGCTCTTCAAGTCATTCTTGAACCAAATATGCAAGTAAAACCTCCAGCTGTTATGATTCCTACTGTTAATGTTAAATCATTACGACATGCGAGTCTTGTTTATGGCCCTGCTCAGGCAGCCATTGGAAAAGCGATTATGGATTGTGTTAATGATGGAATAATTCCAAAAGATATTGAGGATTCTTTAATGATTATTGCAAATATATTTGTGCATCCAACCGCCAGTAGAAGGAAACGGATATACATTAATAATTACAAAGCAACTCGCAATGCGATTAGAAAAGCAATAGAAGGACAACCGACAGCAGAGGAAGCTATAAACAATCGAAATAATGCACGCCACCCTTTAAGAAATGATCCTTAGGAGAGAGCTAAAATGCCAACTAGAATAGAAAGAACTGATGATATAAACACCATCTTGAATATAAAACTAAAAGAAGGTTATGAAATGAAAAAAAGGAAAGTATTAAAAGACTTCTGGGGAAATTATTCTCTAAAAGCAACTCTTACATCCAAGAAAGGTACAATTAGATTGTTAGGTATTCATAATTCTGAATGTAAAGATACAGTTATACTTCGATCAAAAAATGAATCACTATTCGATAAATTACCCATAGCATAATTCTTAAGTTAGTTATCTAGAAATGTAAACATTGTCAAAGAAAAGTTCTTTCCAGAGTTTTATCAGAAGAATGATGGCATTGTTTAAAAGCACGTGGAAGCACTAATTTAGCTAAAAAAAAACTTAATTTTTTACTCTATATTATTAATCATAAATCCAAGATTAACCATAAAATTTTTATTTTTTGATGCCTTATTTTGATTAACTAGTGGAATATTTGTTAACTAATTTTCTAAACCATAATAATTTTAAAATTTTTATGAAGATGTATTCGTATTCTAAGACAAAAATATCGTTTTTTATAATTAATTATAAGGTAGAACAGAAATGTATGTATTAAAAAATAAGAAAATTGAAAAAATCAAGTTCGGGCTACTTAGTCCCGAAGAGATTAGAAAAATGTCCAGTGCTCGTATCATTACCGCTGATACATATGATGAAGATGGACTTCCTATTCCTTCTGGATTAATGGATCAGCGTTTAGGAACAATTGAGCCTGGACAACGATGTCAAACATGTGGAAATCTTGTAACAAAATGTGATGGTCATTTTGGTCACATTGAGCTTGCCAGACCGGTCATCCATGTAGGATATGCCAAAAAAATACTAAAAGTAATGCGATCAATTTGTCCCGAATGTTCACGATTAATTCTTTCCGAAGAAGAGAGAAAAGAATTTCGGAATAAGCAAATCAAACACCGGCAAATCTATCACGAGGGCGACGAAAAAATAACCAAAATCGTGTTCAAACGAGCACGAAAGAATAAAGTGTGTCCTTTCTGTGGAGCAAGAAAAAAGAAAATAATCCTCGAAAAACCAACTACTTTTTATGAAGAAGAAGAGGAAAAAGGCTCCCAAAGATTAACCCCGATAGAAATCCGAAAGCGACTGAAGAAGATGACAGATACCGACCTTCGAATATTGGGAATTAACCCCAAGAATGCGAGGCTGGAATGGGTCATTTTCACAGTACTTCCAATACCACCGGTATGCTCTCGACCATCTATTACCCTTGATAGTGGAATTCGGTCTGAAGATGATTTGACTCATAAACTTGTTGATGTGATTAGGATTAACCAGAGACTTAGGGAAAATATTGATGCGGGAGCACCGCACTTAATTGTAGAAGATTTATGGGAATTATTACAATATCATATTACTACTTATTTTGATAATCAAGTATCTGGAATCCCTCCTGCAAGGCATCGTTCTGGGAGGGCTTTAAGAACGCTTACACAAAGATTAAAGGGAAAGGAAGGGCGATTTAGAAGTAATCTCAGTGGTAAGCGGGTTGACTTTTCTGCGAGAAGTGTAATATCACCTAATCCACATATTAGTATTAATGAAGTGGGCGTTCCAAAAAAGATAGCGAAAATATTGACGATTCCAACCAATGTAAATGATTGGAATATAGAGGAGATGAAACAATTGGTTATAAACGGTCCAAATAAACATCCGGGAGCCAATTATATTATACGAAATGATAGAAGAAGAATTGATCTCCGATATGTAAAAAATAGAAACGTTATAGCTGATATGCTTGAACCTGGATTTACCGTTGAACGTCATTTAAATGATGGAGATTTAGTTCTATTTAATCGGCAACCTTCACTTCATAGAATGTCAATCATGGCCCATGAAGTCCGAATATTAACGGGAAAAACCTTCCGATTGAATTTAGCAGTATGTCCCCCTTATAATGCCGATTTTGACGGAGATGAGATGAACCTTCATGTTCCTCAAAGTGAAGAGGCAAGAACAGAAGCAGAATTATTATTAAAAGTACAAGAACATATCTTATCACCTCGTTTTGGTGGACCAATTTTAGGAGGAATACAAGATTTTATCTCGAGTGTATTTCAATTTACAAGTAAAGATTCTCTTTATAATGAAAAGGATACTTTAAAATTGCTCTTCTTAGGAGGAGTATTTAATGAAAATCCTGACTTCAATATCGAGGAAATGGACCCCGTAGTAAAGGAGCCAGAGCCTCTCTATTCTGGTAAACAAATTTTTAGCCAATTATTACCCTCCGATTTAAACCTAAAACTCCGTTCTAAATTCTGCAAAAAATGTTTTACAAAACCTGGAGAGGAATGTAAGAAAGAAGATTGTGAATATGATGCTTATGTCTCTATAGAAAATGGTGTATTAAAAACTGGTACTCTTGACGAAAATTCAATGGGTGCTATGCAACCAAATTCAATTTTACAAAGAATTATAAAAGATCACGGAAATACAGTAGGAAGAATCTTTTTGGACAATTCCATGAGAATGCTTTTATATGTTATTCGTCAGAATGGACTCACAATGGGTCTTGATGAGGTTTTTGTGAAGGGAGAAGCCTATGAGAGAATCCAAGAAGTATTGCATAACTCCACTGCCGAATCAAAACGATTAATTAAGGCTTTTCGAGAACACGATACTTCAGTCTTATCTCGAGCACCAGGTCGTTCACTAAAAGAAACGCTAGAATTGAAAATTCGACAAATTCTTGCTGATGCTCGAAAAAAGGCAGAGGAAATTGCCGCAGAATACATTGGTGATGATGCTCATTCTGTAATTATGACAAAATCAGGCGCTAGGGGAAATATTCTTAATTTAGGGCAGATGTCAGCAGTTGTAGGACAACAGGCAATTAGAGGAGAAAGAATTAATAGAGGATATTCATCAAGGACTTTACCTCATTTCAAAGTAAATGATCTTAGTCCTAAAGCAAGAGGATTTGTAGAGCAATCGTATCGAAATGGATTAAATCCCTCTGGATTTTTCTTCCATGCTATGGGTGGAAGAGAGGGGCTTGTAGATACAGCAGTACGGACAAGTACATCTGGATACATGCAAAGACGTTTAGTTAACGCACTTCAAGATATGGTGGTTGAAAATGACGGAACGGTTAGAAATTCAAGTAATAACATTATTCAATTTAAGTATGGAGATGATTCTATCAATCCTCAAGCAACAGACCATGGGGATGCGGTTAATCTAGATATCCTCATGTTTCAAGCGAAAAGCTTAGATCCTGACAATATTAAAGAAGAAAAAGAGAAAAGAAAGTTAGAGAAATCTAAAAAGCCTAAAGCTAAACCATCCAGAAAAGTAGAAAAGAAAGCTAAAAAGGAAGAAAAAATAACAGAAGAAATAAAACCCGCTGAAAAGAGCGAAGAACACGATAAAGATGTTCCTGGTGAAGAAGAATTACGGGAGATGTTTGAAGAAGAAACGGGAAAAAATGCTGTATGGCGTGGCAAGGTCACTAAGCAATATAAAGAATGGAGAGAGGAAGAATATGGAATTAGTTAATCAAAATTTTTATTTATCTTTTTTTACATTTATTCAATTAATTAAAATGAACATTAAAAGGTCAACATAAGAATGACTATAGTTACTCAAGAATTTTTAGAAAAGAAATTAAAGGAATTACATGAAGATGGAATTCCCCAAGATTTAATAGATCGAATTAAGGAAAGAGTTAAAGATGAGGAACTTCATGAAGTTCAACTTGAATATTTTCTCAATAAGATATTTATTAATTATCAGAACTCTGTTGTAGAAACCTCAGAACCCGTTGGAACGATTGCTGCTCAATCTTTGGGCGAACCAGGAACCCAGATGACATTGAGAACGTTTCACTACGCAGGGGTGGAAGAGTTTTCGGTCACACAAGGATTACCACGGCTCATTGAGATTGTTGATGCTCGAAGATTTCCATCAACTCCGAATATGACAATTTATTTAACTGAAGAATACGGGTTTGATAAAGATGAAGCCATTAAAGTTCATAACCGAATAGAACAACTAAGGATAGAGCAAATAAGCTCAGAAGTGGATCTTGATTTTGTTAACTGGAATATCGTTATTAATCTTATCCCAGACATTTGTGAAGGTAAGAATATTGATATTGATTCAATCCCTAAACTTCTTAAGCGCTACAAGAAAAAGGGTACTATTAAGCGAGATGGTAACAAGATAATTATTAATCCGAAAATTGAAGATTTGCAGAAACTTCAAAAGATTCGTGAGAAAATCCTTAAAAAAGTAGTAAAGGGGATTCGAGGAATTAATAGGGGACTTTTAACTCCATCTGACCAAAATGAAAAGGAATGGGTCATCAAGACAGAAGGAACAAATTTATCAGGCGTAATTCAAATTGAGGGCGTAGATGCCACCAGAACCGTATCAAATCACCTTCATGAAGTTGAAGAATTGTTTGGAATTGAAGCTGCTCGAAACTTAATCATAAACGAGGCAAAAGCAGTATTAAAACAACAAGGGTTAGATGTAGATTTACGACATTTACTTGTTCTTGCGGATTTGATGTGTAAAACAGGTACTATTCAATCAATTGGACGACATGGTATTTCAGGTGCAAAAGATTCAGTGTTTGCTCGAGCTGCTTTCGAAGTCACCGTCAACCAATTATTAGATGCGGGTATATACGGTGAAGAAGAACAATTGCTTGGGATTCCAGAAAACGTTATAGTAGGACAAATAGCTCCTATCGGGTCTGGGAGAGTTCAAGTCAGATTTGACATCGACAAAAATTTAGAAATTATAAAAAATAAGAAAGGTTAATTTAGAGTAAACCTTTAATCTTTAAATTCATTTTTCTAATTACTTTATATATTTATATTCAATAATCAACGATTCTTGATATTTTATGGCTAAAAAGGATAAGAAATTCGAAGGGATTGATCTCAGCCGGAAAAAGAAGAAAGTATTCGATGTCGACCTCAATATTAAAGTTGCTGCTGAGAGCGGTGATATTATTTATGGAAAAAACCAAGTTCTTAAACATTTACGACAGAATAAGGTTGAAATGATTATAGTTGCAAATAATTCACCGTATGAGTTAATGAGTGA
>SDNL01000009.1 GCA_004524365.1 Promethearchaeota archaeon
CTAACAGATTTGGCATCCAATCCTGCAATTGGTTCATCAAGAATTAATAATGAGGGTTCATGAAGGATTGCTGCAATTATCTGAATCTTTTGCTTATTGCCATGGGATAATGTGGCAATTGTTTGGTCATAATAATCGAGAGCGTCCAAACTTTCCATATATTCTTTTGCTCTTTCCTGGACTTTATGTTCATCTAATTCTCTGATTGATGCAATAAAATTGAATAAATCTTGAGGTGTTAAAGATTCAAAAATAAGAGGTTCTTCGGAAACATATCCTATACGTTCCTTAACTTGAATATCATTCCTTTCAGGATTAAATCCAAAAACATTCATTTCTCCCCCATTTGGTTCTAACAGACCAAGAAGTAATTTAATAGTTGTAGTTTTACCTGCTCCATTGGGACCTAATAGTCCAAAAATCTCTCCCTTTTTTACATCAAAGGAAACACCATCAACTGCTTTAACCGTTTCATAGTATTTTTTTAAATCTTTAACTTTTATAATTGTATTATTAACCATCTCTATCAACTTTTAATAGGTTTTAAGATAATAAAATTTAAACTTAAGACGCTTTATAATTTAAAATTATTTTAACCTTATAAAAGAAAGTAATAATCCATATATATTCGATTATTCGACTTTCCTAACCTTTCTAAAATTCAAATATAGAGAATATTAAAAATCATATTGAAAAATAAAACATTTAAAAAAAGATACTATAAGTCCCTTTTTATTGGGGGACCTAAATTATTAATTTATAAAGAACCTAGAAAAGCTTCTGTCCGTTTTATTATTTTGTTTCCTAATTTCTTAGAAATATTTCTTATTACAAATTCTTTAATCATTTCAATTTCATTGTTATTAGGCTCTGGTAGATTTAAATCTTTCGAAATTTTTTTAGTTAAATCTTGATTATTAATTTTTTTCACGTCTTCAAGAATTCTAATGGTATGTTTTACTTTCTTGAGAAAGGAATTAACATTTTGCTTTATTATAATTTTCTGTTCATTTGGATTAAGAATATCTAATGCATTTCTGATAAATTCTTCTTCTAATTTTAGTTTTTCATTCCAGGGAGTATGAATTATATTATTATTCTCATTTATCAAAAGTGTATTATTCTTATCCAATTTTAATCCTTCATAATTTTGTTCTTCGAGAATTTCAATGTCTTGAGGATTCAAATAATCATTATCCGAAATATCATTTAAAAATTCATTAAGTTTTTGAAAGTCAAAGTTTGAGGTATCTTCTCGAATAATATATGAATGATAATTAAATAACTTTGAATGAAGCAAACTGAAGAGACCATATAATCCAAATTGTTTAACCAATTGATTAACAGAGATTTCAGTTTTCATTTCTTTTTGTTCCGATTCTGCATGTTCATCCCCCATAAAAACATCAATTTTTTCATAACCTCGAACTAAGCCCTTCGGATCTAAAAATACAATAAATTGATGATCTGGACAGACTGCACCCGGAGGGATTTGGATCTTAATACTTCCGAACTTTTTTTGTCCCAAAATTTTCTCTGGGATTTTAATTGTATTCTTTTTTTTACATATAGGACATGTCAATGAAATTTCTCTTGTTTCCTTTTCCATTTTTATCACCTTATTTAAGCATGAATTTTCTTTTAAAAACTTTAATTAATAATTGTCGATCTAATATATAGAAGATGAAATATAAATAATTTCGGAAATAAATATCTTATTTTTTATATTTTCCTCTAATTAGATTTTCAATTAAAAATCTCATTATTAAAGTTATTTTAAAATTATCCATAATATATCCCATAAAGAGAGTCATATTCTTTTCTTATTTGATTTTTTATTTATTTAGAATAACTTTTAGTAAAATCATTGTATTTTTTTATTTTCTAAATTAGCTTTTTTCTTTCTATAAATGTGAATTAGAAGCTTTGGAAATACTCTTCTTTAATTAATATTATGGTTCTATCTAAATCTTTTTATTTTTTTTATAATTTCTCCTAATAACTTGGTTAAGAATAAGAAGGCTTTGGAAAAGGGATTAGTTTTTGGGATTATTGCATCTCTACTTATTGGTCTTCAACCGATTGTTGCAAATGCTCGTCCAGAATTTATTGACCCCTATGTTTTTTCAATCTTAACTCTGTTTTTCGAAGCAGTTATCTTTTTTCCTATCATGCTTATTCAAGGATATTTATATAAAGCCAAATATGAAAATAATGTTATTTCGAAGGAAGAACTCGAATCTTTTTTAAATGGGTACAAACATAATAAATTACGATTATTTTATGTTGGTATCACATTTGGAGTAGGACAAATTCTTTTCTTCATAGGTTATACCTTAGCAGGAAGTATAAATGGTGCTTTGGCTCAAAAATCTACGATTTTCTTTTCCCTTTTATTTTCATATCTTATTTTGAATGAAAAAATTACCAAAATACAAATAATTTTTTCCACGTTTTTATTTTTCGGATTGATTTTGGCGGTTACCCAAGGTACATTCAATCTGTTAGAATTAAATATGGGGGTTATAGTTTTATTATTTTTAGCTTCTATATGGATGCTTGCTCATACATTAACCAAACCCATTTTTAATAGAAAAGAGGGATATCCCTCCCAAATTGTATTTATAAGGAATATTATAGGGGCTATTATTCTATTCTTTATCTTTTTAATCCTTTTTCCCGTTGAATTAATTACTATGCTTAGTAACCCTATTGTTATTTTCTGGGGTTTCTTAATGGGGGGTACTTATGGAATTGGTCTCTATTTTTGGTACAATACATTAAAATATTTGGATGTGGCTAAAGCTAACATTCTAGTATCACCGACACCAATCGTAACAACAATTTTTGCTTCGATATTCCTTGGCGAAATATTTACCATTTTTCATCTAATTGGAATGGTAATTGTAATTGTATCCATTATCATCATTATGAAGGAAAAATGAATAAAATATACTTAGGAAATTTATCTAGAGATATTTTGTATTTTTTTTAGTTGTGCGTTCAATATGAATATTTATTCAAAATATTTATATGATATCTTTTTTTCTCTTAATTATTGTATTTAAACAAAGTGATATGTAAATGAAAGTATTAGGTATAGTAGGATCTCCTCGAAAGGACGGAAATTCGGCATACTTACTTGATAAGTTATGTGCGGAATTGGAAGGAAGATTTGATATTGAGAAAATTTATTTAAAGAATTATGAGATAAGTGCATGTCAAGAATGTTATTATTGTCAAAAAAATGATGAATGTGTAATTGATGATGGGATGCAAGAGATATATCCAAAGCTAAAGGAAACTGATGTTATAATCCTTTCAAGTCCCATTTTTATGGGGGGTATAACATCACGTTTACGCGCATTTATGGAACGAACATGGCATTTACGTAAAGGACAGCTTAAAGGTAAATTAGGATCGTATATCCTCGTAGGAAGACGTGATATGGGTGCTGGAGTAAATGAAATGGAAGAGTTTTTATCCCGTTTACAAGTTAATAAAGCTCCAGGAGTTATTGGATATGCGCTTCATAAGGGAGAAATTGAACAAGATGATGAAGCATTAAATGGAATTAAAGCGTTAGGAAAACAAATATTTAGTTTTTTTAAATTATAAAAAAAAAGAAAAATTAATTAAGAAAAATAATCTTAGGCTAAATCCCTTCGACTGTGACACCCAAAAGGAGTATGAGCCAACCTAGAGCTAATAATACGAGACCAGCAATATTTAATATTAAACTAAATCCCGTAAGAATATCAAAAATTCCTACGCTCAATAAAGCAATGCCAATAATTGCCAGCAAAATTGAAATATAAATGGTCATACTTGTTGGAGGAGTTACACGCAACTTTTATTCACTATTTTATTTTATTTTGTTTTATTTTCAATAAATAATATTTTAATCTGTGAAATTTAATATTTAAATCTTTCTTCGAAATCATTTTTAATTTACTGAGAGAGATTCAGTAATAGTTTAAATTAAATCTTCAAGGAGTAAACATTAATAACTAGAAATAATATAAATAAAGAAAAAATAGGATTGGATTTAGAAGAAGTATTTTTTTCCAATATACAAAGCAACTGCTCCGATCACTCCAAGGATTGGTATACCAATTAATAATAATAATTGTAGATTTTCTAAAATTAGGGGGATCAAATTTTCATCTTTTGCAAAGCTATAAATCTCAATCAAGGGCCCCAAAATAGCAAAAATGGTAAATATTTTTACAAATCTGTTTAAAGTTTCTGATCTCTTCTCGGATAATTCATCTAATAACTCACCATATTTAGAGTTAAGAAGATTATTTTTTTGTTGTAACCCATCCAACATTGGTTGGTAATACCATTCATTTTCTAAGTTTCTCCATAGTAAAATCGAACTCGGAGTAAGATTTATAATAATGTCCTTAAGAATTAATAAATAAAGTTCTAATTCATCGGACAAAATTCTAATTTCTTCTAATTCTGTTTGCAATTTCTTTATTTTAGGAGGTTCGGTTCTTTTCATGGAATAATCTGCCAATTTACTGAACATAATAGTATCTAAGAGACTAGTTGAGGCATAATAATATTGTGCTGTTTCTAAAACTCGATTTAAAGCAATATCTTTAGGGAAATTATCCTTTTCATATATGAAAAGAGAAAATCCGAAAGCGGGTATTGCAATAACCTCGGGTTCTAATGCGCAATTTCGGGGTCCATCTAATTGGGAAGAATATAAGAGTCTTTTATATTCTAAGAATAAATCTTCTGGTACAGGTATATTTTTCGGATCCTCCTTAAATTCAAATACTCTATGAAACCAGAGACTTGATCGAATTGGTATAAATTCACTATTTTTTCTTTCGAGTTCTTTACTAATTTCCTCATAAGAGTCAAATGCTACATCATTTTCTTCTAAACTATTTTTTAATGTAAGCGTATCATTTTTAATATAATCATTTATGTAACTTGGGAGAAGGGGACTGAATCTCTCGATTAATTCACGATATTCTTTTGTTTCCACGCTTTTTTTTATGTCAACTTTCAAAACAACTCGATATACTCCTACACCATAATCATGAAAGAAAAAGTATATTTTTTTTATAGTAAATTCATTTTCTTCAAATTCAATTATTTTGTCATCTAATTCTATTTTTTTAGCCAAAAAGGAGGGAGGAATCATAGTTTTCCCTCCAAAGATTGAAGTGTATTCAACGTCCCATAATAATCCGCTCTCTTGCCCCCCTTCTATAAACCAACTTTCATTTTTTTTTTGACTTAACAGATTTAAAATCTTTTCTTGAATCAATGAATATCCTTGATTCATTAAATTAGAAGTATTTAGAATAAATCCTGTGTAAAAGGGACCATTAAATATTACTTTCTGTTCCCCAATTATCTTCATCATTTTCTATGATTATTTCTTTTATTTTCTATTTTTTTTTTAATATTTTAATGATAATGTGAAATCTATTATTTAAATCTTCTTTTAAGTTTCATAATTTGAATAGAAAAAGCATAAATTAGATAAATAGAAAAATTAACTGGATTATTAATAATAGAGAATCAAATAATATTTAAGAAAGTAGATAAAGCTTTAATTAAACCATCTTTTAAAAATAATAGATAATAAAATTGTAGAAGTAAAATTTTTTAAAACTCTATTGGTAGGGTTGAATATATTCAATAATATCTTCATAATCAATACCTAAATCTTTCACCAGTTCAATTGTGGGACATCCCGATTGCGACCAGCGACGTTCCTTATAAACCGCATCTTGAAGCAACTCATATTGTTTCTCCCTATATTTCCGTAAAATATCTAATTTTTCTTCTGTTGATTTTCCCGTAGGGTCTACTCCTACATCTGTCCTCAATTGTCCATCATAGCGATCTCGTCGGCTTTCATATTCTACTTTAGTAACGGGTCCCATAGCTCGATAAGGCAGATTAGAATCATGCTTCCGTAAACCCTTTCCTTGCCGGATATTGAAAATGCGCTGAAATGTATAAACTCGTTCAGAATCTCTTACTATATCATCTGGATCTGATTTTCTTCCAGTGACTGCAGAATAATATTTTGCATACCATTTTACATGATAAGGAATTTTTGCTTGAATTAATTCTCCTGTTTCGGGATCTTTTATTGGAAGATTGTAATTTTTCTCTGCCACAACATCGTTCCATGGTAATTTACAGAGCCCTTGGAGCGAAAACCAAGTTCGAAAATAGGGGAACCAGGTTAATGCGGCAGCTTTATCTTCGAAAGATGGGATAGAGTGACGAACAACATCTTCAAAAATAAGCCATGCCTCATCATGTTGAGGACCTTTATTAGTTAATCCATATCCTCCTTGTTGAGTTAAAGATTCTTTAGTCACATATTCTGAAAACTCCAATCCTTTATGTTCCATTCCAATATCTTGAAGAAAATGGGGATCTGCACCATATTTTTCAGTAAAAGTCTTTTTCATTTCTCGTATCCCTTGGCCCACAATTGCTCCAAATCCTTCTCCTTTAGCGATTTGGTGTATCAACTCAATTCCAGCTTCAGCATTTCCAAAATTAAGTTCCAATCCCCCCGTAATTTCCTTATTTAAGATACCCTCCTCATAGCATTCCATTACGAATGCAATTCCTGTGCCCACGCTTATTGTATCAAGACCATATGTATCACAGTAAAAATTTGCCTCGAGTACCCATTCGGGATCCCAAACACCCCAATTAGATCCACAACCTGCAATTGTTTCATATTCTGGACCATCGACTATTACATTTTGGTTTTTAAAAGGACCCGTTTTCACTTTATATCCTGGTTTGTAATGAGAACAGCTTACGGTACAACCCATCCAACAACCATCGGCGCCACTTCCTGTATCTTCTGCGAATATATCTGCCCAAACTTGACGTTTAAAGGGAATATTTTTATCATCGATTTGAGGGTGATGTCCATATCTGAAGTTCCTTGTAGGTAGAAGATCTGTAGCATTCATTATATCAGGTAGATATCCCGTCCCTACTTCCCTCATTTGATTATGGGTTGGATCAAGTTTTACTATTTCTTTATGATGCTTTCTCCCAATTTCTTTCAACATGTCAAGATCCGCTGGATTATTTTTCTTTGCACTTACTTTAGGTGATCGACAAACTAATGCTCTAATTTTTTTATCGGCAAAAACAGTTCCGCATCCACCTCTCCCCGCTTGTTTGCACGAAGCCCATTCTCTACGACGACTATACCAAGAAAAGTTTAACATACCCCAATTTGAGTGTTGTGCTCCTAGTCCTGTGCTTACAACAGATACTTCTTGTAAATCTTTATCATCTAAACTCCTAGCATATTTTTTAGTCAGTTTTTGAGTAAGTGAGTGAGAATAGTTGGGTAAATTATCTGAGTCTTCAATTTCTTCTATCCTAATAATTTTTTCTTGACCATTAATAAAAATAATAACTTCATTTTCAGCTTTTCCTTGAATTTCTAAGGCATCAAAACCTGAAAACTTGATGAATGGCCCGAAATACCCTCCTACATTGCTATCAATGATAATTTCTGTGAGAGGAGAGATAGTAGTCACGATAGATTTTCCAGCACCCGGATAGTAGGTACTTCCCCCTAATGGACCACTAGAAATACAAATTTCATTTTCAAGATCATTCCATTTAACAACATTGTCCTGGGGGAGTGCATTCCACATTAACCATAAATCAAACCCTTTTCCACCAATAAATTTTTCTTTCATTTCTTTTGAAACGGGCTTAATTTTAATTTCATTAGTCGTTAAATTTACATATAAAGTTCGATTTGTATACCCTCGAACTATTTTTTTAGGATCATATTCTAATTCTGCTAATACTTTCATTAATTTTCCTCTCTTTTTTGAAAAATTATAGAACGATTATATGTAATTAGAGAAATTACCTAATTTAAATTAATTTTATTCTTAAATCTTATTTCTTTACTTTTATAGTTAGTCGAATAATTGGAGTATTCATTCTTTAGTAGAAAAGATTTTTTGATTTATTTTATTTGTTTCATTAGGATTAGTAATCAAATAATAAATTTAACAAAAATAGATTTAGAAGAGTATATTAGATTATGTTTACGAGAAATCCTTTAAAAGGAATGGACGATGTTTTTCCTTCAGATATGCGAGTAATAAAATACTTAACTAATAAATTAAAAGAAATATCTGAATTATATACATATCAAGAATATGATACTCCACTTCTTGAACCCATTGAAATTTATGAAGCAAAAACTTCTTCGGAACTTGTGAATGAGCAATCCTTTATAGTTGAAAAAAAAGAGGGGGAAAGATTAATTCTACGACCCGAGATAACCCCCACTCTAGCACGAATGGTGGCACAAAAAGAGCAGGAACTTAAAAAACCTATTCGCTGGTATTCTATTCCGAAATGTTATAGGTATGAACAACCGCAGAAGGGTCGAAGACGTGAATTTCTCCAATATAATATAGACATTTTAGGTGAAGATACGCTTTATGCGGAATTAGAAGTTTTTCATATAATCGTTGACATTTTGACTAACTTTGGAGCTACTTATGAACAATTTCAAATCTTTTTTAATAATAGACGATTTATTGATGCGGTATGTGAATTTATTCTTGATATTCCAGAAGAGAAATTTCAAACGGTATATGATGTTTTAGATAAATCAGATAAAATGGAAGAGGAGGAATTTGAAGCATATGTTAGGGAAGCTTTTCAAAATGAGTTTATAGTTCAATCTATTTATAAACTAAGAGATTCAGACGACTTAGACGAACTTCTTAAGAGTTTTAATGACATTCCAGATACTTTTTACGAATCTCAAGGTTATAAAGAATTAAAAAATCTAGAGAATTTAATTCAAAATTCAGAAATTGATATGTATTGTTCATTCTCTTCTGGGATCGTCCGAGGTTTGGATTATTACACTGGAACTGTTTTTGAAGTATTTGATACGGGTAAGGAAAATATTCGGGCGATATTCGGAGGAGGGCGGTATGATGACCTACTCTCGATCTTCTCTGATAAACAACTTTCAGGGATCGGTTTTGGAATGGGTATGTTAATGCTAGAACTTTTCCTTCGAACATATGACTTAATCCCAGAAGATATTGAAGATCTTGACTATTCAGATGTAATTTATATAACTACTATAAATAAAAAAGTCGCCTCATATGTATTTAATTTAGCTCAAAGGATAAGGGAACAAAAAATATCATGCCTAATTGATTATCGATTCGATAATCTTGGAAATCAATTAAGTAAAGCAAATGATTTAGGAGTAAATATATCACTTATTATTGGACCAAATGAGATGGAAAAAAATCAAGTTACGGTTAAAAATATGATCTCAGAAGATCAAAAAACTGTTTCTTTTGAGAATCTTTTAGAAGAGATTTCAAAAATGAAAAAGGAACTAAAATTATAAGGGGAAAGGAGAGATATGTCTTTTGTTCAACAATTAATCGAACAAATTCAAGATAAGAAAAGTGTTGTATGTTTGGGGCTTGATCCTCGGTTGGATACGGAAGGACAGATCCCTAAGTATCTAATTGAAGAAAATAGAAACCCCAATGAAACGATTCTTGAGTTTAATAAAGCTTTAATTGATCACACCTATGATCTGATACCCATTGTAAAACCTAATATAGCTTTTTATGAAAGATATGATGCAATAGATGCATTAAAAAAAACAATAAAATATGCGGAACAAAAGGGTGTTTTAACTCTTTTAGATTCTAAGAGAAATGACATTGGCTCCACATGCGAGGCTTATGCTTATGCTAACTTTAAAGTTTATAAAGCACAAGCTTGCACAGTAAATGGTTATTTTGGAATTGATGGGATAAAACCATTTTTAGATTATACCAATAAAGGCATTTTTGTGCTTGTAAAAACTTCAAATCCAAGCAGTCAAGAATTTCAAGACCTATTCAGCATTAAAAAAAGTGAAATAGCAAATAAAGAAACAGAACTTCAAATAGATTCGGTAAGATTAGAAAGAAATTATATTCATATGGCACGATTAATCCAAGAATGGTCAAAAGAATTAAACAAATTCCAAGGATATCATAATTTAGGTATTGTTGTAGGTGCAACTTTTTCCCATGAGTTAAAAAGAATCCGTGAAATAGCAAGAAATTCTATTATCCTATTACCAGGTTATGGTGCCCAAGGTGCAACCGCGAAAGATATACAATTTGCTTTTGATAATAAAGGGCTCGGTGGAATCGTAAATTCTTCGAGAGGAATAATGTTTGCATATAATAAAAGTAAAAAATATTCCCCGGATCAATTCCCCGAAGCTGCAAGGGAAGAAATAAAAAAAATGAACTTCGAAATTAATAAATTTATTTCTTTATAAAACATACAATTATTTCCTACAATATATCGTTCTTCCATTTCTTATTTTTGTAAATCATTAAGAATATCTAATTCAATTCACTTTATTTTATAAAGAATTTAATATTTAACTAAAATAGATATAATAGAAATATTAAAAGAATTATGTGGAGGTAATCACATAAATTAAGAAAAGGTTATATGCAATGGTTGATGATAACAAAGAGAATAAAGATGTACGAGTATTTGTGGCCGTTTGTCGCTGAGGTATAAATATTTCGGAGATTATTGATTGCGAAGCACTTGCCGAGTTTTCTAGGGATTTGCCAAATGTAGTCGCCGCCGAAGAGTATATCTCTATGTGTACTGAAGGGGGTGCAGACTTTATTAAAGAACATATGGCAGAACATAATGCTAATAGACTAATAGTTGCAGCTTGAACCCCAAAAACTCATGAACCCGTATTTGAAAGCGTTTTAGAATCAATTGATATAGATCCTTCATATTTAGAATTTGTTAATATTCGAGAACAAGCAAGTTTTGTCCATAGAAATGATAGAGAAGGAGCTCAAAAGGTAGCGGAAGATGCTATTAAATCAGGGATAGCTAGGGCATTACTAGTAGAGCCTGTAAAGATAAGAGATGTTGATATAGAAGAGAAAGTTTTAATAATTGGAGGAGGCGTTGCGGGACTTACAGCGGGTATTGATCTGGCAGAAGAGGGATATGAAGTTCATTTAGTGGAAAAGAGCCCAACAATAGGTGGAAAAATGGCACAATTAGATCGGACATTTCCTACTGATGACTGTTCAATATGAATTTTAGGTCCCGTCATGTTAGAAGCAGCGCGGACAGAAGGTCTTAACATTTATACTTATAGTGAGGTCGAGGATGTTGATGGATTTGTGGGGAATTTCACGGTTAAGATTCGAAAACGAGCTAGATATACCACTGATGATTGTAATGGTTGCGGAGCATGCGAGGAGATTTGCCCAGCTGTAGCTTCTAATGAATTTGATGAAGGAATGAGCTCTCGCACTGCTATATATACATCCTTCAGTCAAGCAGTGCCATTAGTCGCTCAAATTGATATGGACAAATGTATTAGATGTGGTTTATGTGAAGAAGTATGTGAAGTTGATGCTATTGATTTTGATCAAGAAGATCAGATTTTAAATCTAAAAGTGGGAGCTATTATTGTAGCAACTGGTTGGGATGAATATGAACCGCCTAAAGGATACCTGGGATATAATGTATATCCAAATGTGATTACACAATTACAATTGGAGAGAATATTAAATCCTAACGGACCTACTCTTAGTAAACTTGTACGACCTTCCGATGGGAAAGTTCCGGAAAAAATTCTTTTCATTCAATGTGTAGGATCTCGAGACTTAACACGAAATTCACATTGTAGTTCTGGAGTATGCTGTATGACCACAATTAAGAATTCAAAACTAATTGAGCAACACAATCCTGAAACAGATATTACAGTTGCCTATATGGATATACGGGCTGCTGGCAAAGATTACGAGGAATATTTTACGAGTTCCAGAAAAGCAGGAACAAAGTATATTAGAACAAATGTCAGTAAAGTGCGAGAGGATACTGAAACCCACAACTTAAAAGTTCTTTTACAGAATACTCTAAGAGATTCTATAGGATTACGAGAACAGGAATTCGATATGGTGGTTCTTTCTTGTGCTATGGTTCCTCCAAAAGGAATCGAAAAGATTAGAGATATGTTAAAATTAGAAACAAGTCAAGATGGATTCTTTAAGGAATTTCATTCGAGATTAAGTCCAATTGATACCAAAATTCCCGGGATTGTGTTAGCAGGTGCGAGTCAAGGACCAAAGGCGATTTCAGGTGCAATATCTCAAGGAAGAGGTGCAGCATCTTCTGTAGCTCGATTATTAAGCAAAGATTCATTTGAGATAAAACTCATTCGTGCAACTGTTGATAAAGAAAGATGCGCTAAATGCGGATTATGTGAGCTAAATTGCCCCTATAATGCTATAAAACTATTAGGGGATGGAGCAGAAGTCGACGAGATCTTATGTAGAGGATGTGGGAGTTGCTTAGCAAATTGTCCATCGGAGGCAATAACGCTCCGATACTATAAGGAACCTCAATATGAAAAACAAATTGATGCAATATTAGGAGAATTATAGAGGGGATTCTTAAAATGAGTGAAAATAATATGAAGATTCTAGCATTTCTCTGTTGGAAATGAGGTTATGGTGCAGGAGATATGGCTGGAACTATGCGTGCTCAATATTCGGCTTCAATACGACCAATTAGGGTTAATTGTACTGGACGGGTCACTTCAAGCTTGATGATGCGTGCGATTGGCAAAGGAGCAGACGCTGTGATATTAGCTGGTTGATATCCAGGAGAATGTGATTTCGAAACAGGCAATTTGGTAGCCAGAAAAAATGTGAATTACGTTAAGAACATACTGAAAACGATAGGAATTTCTCCAAAACGAGTTCAAATGTTTTATTGTTCAGCAGCAGAGGGAAAAAAATTCCAACAAGAAGTAACCCGGATCTCAAACGAGATTTCGGATTTAGGCAGCAATCCTATTAATGAATAAACCGATTAGAATGATTTCCTCGAATAAATTATAGTCTAGGAAGGACATCCGTTTGCGTCGGATATCGGTTTTATTTTCGATGTTTATTTTTTTATTTTTTTCATTTAATTTTTCTACTATGTTTTATACTTTTTTAAAAATATCAAGAGACATTATTTTTTATTTATTATAATAATTGATTTTCAATACTCTTTTCTGGTCCCTACATATCGGTTTTAAATTATGATGTGAGGGCTTCTTAAGAATAACTTAAATTTTAATTGTTTTATATAATTATTAAGTATTAGTTTTTAAGATTTGAGCTTAATTTAGTCTTTAAAGGTTAAAAATGATATTTTTTAAATCGAATGATAAAGAAAAAGCAAAAAATGATCTCGAAAAAGCAGAAGAGCGTTTTGAAGCTCTTAGGTTTAAAAAAGCGGGAAATTATTACTTTTCTGCGGGGGAAACCTATTATGAGATTCGAGATTTTAAATCGGCAGAAAATGCATTCTTAAATGCAGCAAAATCTTATATAGAAGAAGGTGACATGTACGAAGAGGTATTAGAATCACTTAGAAAGGCTATAAATTCCTCTTTTGGATTAGAAAAGTATAAATATGCTAATGAAATAATTCAAAAAGCACTCGGATATATTAATAAATTGGGAAGTGCTAAGAAAAAGGATAATTATTATATTCTCTTTTCTGCTTTATCATATTTTTGCTATTTTGTTGAAGGGGTACCAGAGAATGGTCTCCAATTAATTAAAAAGATACAAAGGGGCATAGATCAAGAATTTTTTAAAAAAAATGAATTAATTCATCTTATAACGAATCTTACCATTGCACTTCGCGATAAAAAAGAAATATATCTTAAACGAGTTAAAGAAGATTTTAATGATTTAGAACTAAATAAAGTTGAGAGAGGATTGATTAGGAAAATAGTATTGTTAGCATCAATTCAAGCATGTTTAACTCCAAAGATACTATTCACTCAAGAAGAATTTACAACTAATGATTTAATTGATGTAAATATTGAATTAAATATAAATCAAATAAAAGATGTTATTAAGTCTGAGTTTAATTCATTAAAAATTGAGAATTTTCATATTATAAAGAGTAATGTTGCCCATTCAGATAACCTTACTATAAAAAAGAAACCTAAATTTCCACAACCCTTATCACTTCAAAATGATTTAAATATTAATTATGTTCTAAAGCCACACTTCCTCAAGGATGAGACTTTAATTGGACCAGTGACTATATATGGTATTATAAATGAAACATATCATTTTAAAATTGAAAATAAAAACCAATTTGAATTAAAACTAATTCCTCCTCCTACTCATTTAGATGTTTCTATAGAAACTTTAAAACCCCCAATGATCGACACTACTTTTCCATTGGAAATTGTAATTGAAAATAATAGTGAAAGCGAGGCACGTGAGTTAGAGATAAAGATCACTTTACCTGATGAAATTAATTTGATGAGAGGGACTTTACAAAAACAAATTTATTCATTAAGACCAAATGAAACAATTGATTGGCAAATTAGCGCAAAACCAAATAAGGCGGGGGATTTTGAAATAAAGGGAGATATTAAATATAAAGATCCTGATCAAAAAATACTTGAAGAAAAAGAATCATTTGCAATCTCGATAAAATTATAACTTGTTTCAATGCAATCATATTTTTTTATACTCAATCAATATTTATTTCCCAAAATAAATTAATATCTATTTCTTTAATATTAATATTAAATTGAAAAAGTTGAACAAGAAGATAAAGAAAACTTCTTAATCAAAATCATAATCAATTGAGTTAAAATAATTATGAAATTAAAAATAAAAGAAATTCAATTTGAAACCTATAATCAGCAAAACGTCGTGCTTAATCATTTAGATGCAGCAAAGTTGAATAAAAAGGCAGGGGAAAGAATAATTATTAAAAATATTCATTCTGAGAAACTAGATGAAAAACATTGGATAGGAATCATTGAAATTTCTCATTCCGATAAAATAATTGCTCCCGGTGAGCTTGGTGTTTTCGCTGATACTTTAAAAAAGATGGGTAATTTGGAGACTCAAAAAGAGGTTAGAGTAAAACCCGCAGAACCTCCTGATTCATATCGGTTTATCCAAAAAAAGGTTAAAGGAGAAAAGTTGAAAGAGGAAGAAATCAATGATATTATCAATGATTCAGTTTCTGGACTTCTCTCTAGAATTGAATTATCCTCATTTATAACAGGTGTATCAATTCACGGGATGTCTAACAGGGAAATGATTTCCTTAACATTAGCAGAAAAAAGAAGTGGTGAAGAACTAAATTTTGGTCCAAATGTGTTTGATAAACATAGCACAGGTGGAGTACCTGGTAATAAGGTTTCTCTAATTATTGTTCCTATTGTAGCTGCAGCTGGACTTATTATCCCAAAAACAAGTACAAGAGCAATAACTTCGCCCTCTGGAACCGCAGATTCTATGGAAGTATTAGCACCTGTTTCTTTTCCTTCAGAAAAAGTAAAAGAAATAGTAGGAAAAATAAATTCATGCATTATCTGGGGAGGCGCATTAAATTTTGCTCCCGCAGATAACATATTAATCGAAGTAGAGCGTCCCCTCCATCTGGATCCGTGGGGATTGATGATACCTTCCATTTTAGCGAAAAAATTGAGTATGGGGGTTAAAAAAATTGTCCTTGACTTGCCTGTTGGAAAAGGAACCAAATTTCCCACGGTTGATGATGGGAAAAAGTTTGCATTGGTATTCAAACAAATCGCAAAACGTGTTGGCATTGAAGCAGAATGTGCCTTAACATTAGCTCACCAACCAATCGGCCACAAAATAGGTCCCGCATTGGAAGCAAAAGAAGCATTAACTTTATTGCGAGATTATTCAGCAGGTCCAAATTCCTTGATAGAAAAATCAACTTCATTAGCAGGAATTCTTTTAGAGATGGGGGGAAAAGCCCAAAAAGGAGAAGGTCATAATTTAGCTAAAAAGATTTTGAAATCTGGAAAAGCATATGAAAAAATGAAGGAAATTATAGAGATTCAAGGCGGAAATCCCGATATTCTCCCTAAAGAGATTAAATTAGGACCTTATAGTAAGGAGATTCATTCATTAAAATCCGGCTTTATAACAGATGTTGATAATGGAATAATTAATAAAATTGCCAAAACACTCGGTTGTCCGTTTTCTAAAACTTCTGGATTAGATATAAATAAGAAACAAGGTGGAAAAATAGAGAAAGGAGAGAGATTATTTACGATGTATTCTGATAGTGAGGAAAAATTGGAGAGAGCAGAAAAAATCTATAATCAAACGGGAGGGCCGATTATTTTAGGTGGAATGGTTATAGAACGATTGTAATTGGACATAGTAAATATACAAAGATCTTAATCTCTTTTTATAATAATTGATTTCAAGAAATATTAAAATTTCAAAAGAAATAGTCAATTTATAATTATAAGGTATATAATATATTGACGATATTTTTTTAAATAGCAAAATGTAATTTTAAATAGTATTCAATATATCTAAGAAAAATGGATTTGAATTACCCCAAGGATATTAAGATTAAAGAAGAAAAATTATCGGATTTTAATCATTTAATCTCAATAATTGAAAACAGTGAAAATATAAAGGATCGAATAGAAAGTCTTCAAGAACTAGCTAAAGTTGGGGAAGCAAATGAAAGATATTATAATCTTTTAGAAAATCTTCTAATTAGTGATTCAAATCATAAGATACGATATTTAGCGGCTAATTCATTGAAAGAACTCTTTTTAAATAAATCATTTATACCAATGAAGTGGTCTTTTAAGCATGAATCATCTGTAAAATGCCTAATTGCAATTACAAATACATTAGGTGCTATAAATAATTCTAAATCAAGAAAATTTTTATGGAATGAACTTCAGAATGTTTCAATTAAGAAATATAGAGAACATATAGATACACTTTTAGAAAAGAGAAAATTAGACGGTTATTCAGGACCAAAATTAGCAGAACTACTAAATAATTGCCATGTCATACGTTTTTTAGAGAATAAATTCGGTAAACTACGCTATTCTCTGAAATTGGGCAAAGTCATTAGACTAGATTTATCCAATGCGAATAGCCATGTTTTTAACTATAAAATATTAAAATTACCTGATTTTATTGGAGTATTAAAGGATTTAACAAAGCTAGACTTGAGATTTAATAGGATAAAATCAATTCCAAACTCAATAAAGAATTTAACATCAATAAAATACTTAGATCTTAGCTATAACAAAATAAAAAAACTACCCACAGATATAAATTCTCTTCAATTATTAGAGTATTTAAATTTAAAATCTAATAAAATTATGAGTTTACCTCAAGGAATTAAGGATCTATCAAATTTAAAAACATTAAATCTCCGTTCGAATAATTTAGCATCTATTCCTAATAATCTTGATGAATTAGAGAACTTAGAAGAATTAATTCTAAGAGGAAATAACTTAGATAAGTTACCCTTATCGTTTGTTGGCTCTCATTTAAGAATATTGGAATTAGGATTAAATAATTTTAAAATAATACCGAATTCTTTAAGAAATTTGAAGGATCTTAAGATTTTAGGATTAGAAGGAAATCAGATCCATTATATACCCCAATGGATTGGAAAGCTAGATTCCTTAGAAATTTTACGCTTGCATAATAATCATGTACATAAACTTCCAAGTTCAATTGGAAATCTGAATAAATTAGAAAAATTAACTTTATGGAATAATAATTTAAAACTTTTGCCCGATTCATTTAAAAAATTGACTAATCTTAAAAATCTTAATTTAAATTGGAACAATCTTGAAAGAGTGCCGAAAAATCTCCCTCAAAACCTTGAAATTTTAAGTTTATGGGGAAATAAAATCCATAAAATTCCAAAATCAATTGAGAAATTAACGAAGTTAAAAATATTAGATTTAAATTTCAATAAGGATTTAGATTTGTCAAAAGATACGATCAATTTAGAAAAGAACGGATTAATAATTTACAAATAAAAAATGAAGATTACTCCTAAACAAATTCGAAACCAGTTTGTAGATAATAAGATCCAGAAATCTCTGGCGATAGATAATTTAATATCAATAATAGAAAAAAGTGAATTTCAGAAAGAACGAGTAGAAGCAATGAAGATTCTTGAAGAATTGGATTTTAAAAGTCTTGAAATATATAATCTTTTTGAAAATTTATTAATTTCTGAGAATAATGATACAGTGAGAAGGTATGCTGCAGAAATTATTGGTGAAAACTTTTTAATAATGGGTCTTAAGCCAATGATTTGGTCTTTAAATCATGAATCCACGAAGCAATGCTTAGATATTATTTACTCCAACATAATCAGGGCTGTCCGATTATTAAAAAAGGACAAAAGCAATTCATCCAGGAATATTTTGCAAGATTTAATTTCGAAAATAAATAAAAAAGAATTTAAGATCCCCTTAGATACTATATTGATGAAAAAGGGGTTGGAAAATCTGTCTAATCCGCTATTATCAACCATATTAATTAATTTTTATACTGCAATTTATCTAGAAAAGGTGTTTTGGCGAATAAAATATGAAATTGATAATTTACAAATTATAAAATTAAATTTTATGTTCAAAGGGTTAACAAGTATTCCAGAACCATTGAAGAATTTAAAATCTTTAAAGAAATTAATTTTTAGATATAATCAAATAGTCTCACTCCCCGAATGGATTGGCACTTTTAAAAAACTCAAAATATTAAATTTAAATATAAATGAGCTCTATTCGCTTCCCGAATCCGTTGGAAAGCTCAGATCATTAAAAGAACTCTATTTGTGGAAAAATGACTTGGAAACTTTACCCAAAAGTATAGGATCGCTTAAATCTTTAAAAATCCTAAATATAAGATTAAATTATTTGACATCTTTGCCAGGAACTATAGGAAAATTAAAAAATCTCGAAAATCTAAATTTACACGATAATAAATTAGTCTTTTTACCTCCCTCAATAGGATCATTGAAATCTCTTACTAATTTAAATCTAAGTTGGAATAAAATCGAAAATTTACCGGATTCTATTGGAAATCTTACTTTTGTTAAAAAATTGGATCTGGGAAAAAATAGATTAGAGTCTTTACCGGATATAATTGGTGAACTTATTTCCTTAGAGACCCTCAACTTAAGCGAAAATAAATTGAGTAATTTACCTGAAAATATAACTAAATTAAAGAATCTAAAGTCACTTAATTTATTCAGAAATAAAATAACAGAATTACCCAAGAATATGGTAAATTTAACCAACTTAAAGGAAATTTATTTGGGAGGGAATGATTTAAATCCAGATTCTGATGAAATAAAACAATTAAAATCAAATGGAGTTAATATATATTTTTAAAAACAATAGAGTCACATTAAGTTATATATCGCTAAACATAGAATAATAGGATATAACCTAAAACCTTATTAAGTAAAATAATTATTTATTATGTAAAACTCAATAATGAGGTTGTTAAATTAATGGAAAATAAAAAGTGGATGATATTATGTGTTATTGGGGGAATATTAATGATTATTTCTTCTACAGTTGGAGGAATTTCATTCTTCGTAAGAATCAGTGGAATTTTAACTGATATTGAACCCCAGTTAGCTCCAATATTTAATATTATACTACAAATATTTAACTATATTGCATTAGGTGGTGGAGTCTCTGTCATTATTGGAACAGTAATCGTTGCATTAGATCATTATGGAATCGGTAAGTTTATTATAGGATTAGGTGCGGGAATGGGGCTAATAGGATTAATTCTCCATATTATTATGGGTATTATTGGAGGAACTTTAACTAATGAATTGATGACAATAGTTTTAAATTTAATCTCCCTAACTGGAGGATTTGGATTTGTAGGCATCATTTTAACCATTTTCGGTAGGTTTAAATTAAAAAAGGAAGATTAACCATTTTAAAATATAATCTTATTTTTTTTATTTTTAAACATTATTGAGCATTATATAATTGAATAATTTCTGCTTTTGTTGTAATATCTTTAATTCCCTTATCATATCTAACTCTTTGAAATACAGGAAATCTAAGGCTATATCCCAGAGTAGAAAACTTTTCGCTTATGGTGATTTCATCACCAAAAATTTCGATAACCATTGCTGGTGAAAACCATTCATCTGGTTTGTCTTCGCAAATAACTCCTTTAGGCTTTTGATTTTGTTTATAATTATTTATTTCTTCCATTAAACTCTCCATAATTTCATCGGTCCACCCCGATGCTATCCGAGTAAAAGCAAGAAATTGATCATTCTCTTTGTCGTATACGGCTCCAATATATGTTCCATATACTCCAGTTCGCCGTCCCTTTCCATAGAATGCCCCAACTAAAACTACATCAATTGAATCCTTTAACTTCCCCCCTTCTAAACCCTTTAATTTAATCCACAAAAAACCCCTATTTCCTGCTTGATATACGGAATCTTCCTTAATGGACTTAGCTATAATCCCCTCAGTCCCTTCATTTCGAGCTTCATGAAAAAATTCTAATAATTCATCAGTGGAATGGATTCTTTTGGATTTTACTAATTTCAATTCATCTTTTTCTTTTATAATTTTCTCCAGAATCTTACGTCTTTCAGGTAGTTTTTTATTTATATATTGTATATCATCAAGCATTAATAGATCAAATACAAAAAGGCAAACAGGAACCTCTTGAGTCATTTCCTTTACATCATATTTCCTTCTTCGTTTACTTAATACCTGAAAAGGACGCATTTTTTCATAAAAAGGATCCATCGCAACTACTTCTCCTTCAAAAATTACATTCTGAGCGGTGACATTTTGTCGAATCACTTGGCAAACATCTGGATACTGTTCAGTAATATTAAGTAGTCTTCTTGAAAAAAGAGTTATATTATTACCTTTTTTATGTATTTGAAGACGTTCTCCATCTAACTTATATTCCGCAATACATGGCGTCCCTAACCGAGTAATAATTTCTGAATAAGGAACACGAGAAGCTAACATCATTCTAATTGGTATTTTGTAGGTTATTTTAACATTTTTGACTTCTTCTAAACCCTTTTTTGCTAATAGAGTCGTTATATCGCCCAGATCAGGGTGCAAATTATAGGCTTTTTCTATGATATCTCTATTGGTTTCTTTTTCCCCCGTAAATCCCAAAGCAAGGCCATCTATTATAGTCTGAGTAGAAACACCAACTCTTAATGTGTTTGTTATTATCCTAAGTAAATATTTAGTTTCTAAAGGTGAAATTTTGCTCATTAATCCTCGCAAAATTCCTAATTTACTATCTTGAGAACCTTCTCCTTCTGTTTTAGCAATTTTCCGTAATTGAGAATAAAGTTCTGCTATATCAATTGATTCGATTTCAGAATTACTTTTTTCTCCGAAATCGAATAAAGATTTTTGCTTTTTTTTCTTTGTAAGAAGTATTTCTGCTGTGGCCCCTATATCACCCTCTTTAACTAAAATATTTTTAATCTTTTTCTTTCCAATACCCGCATGAAGGGAAAGTGCTTCTATTATCATCTTTTCAGCAACTCCCATTTTCTTGAATTGTTTTATATTTGAAACCAAATGGCCTTGGAGAAGATACATAATTTTATTTAAATCCTCGAAATGGTCCTCATTTTTTATATCTTGAAAGAATTCAGCTAACATATCAATCATTTCAAGACGTTTAGAAGTATTTTCTAAATTTGAAAACAATTTTGCTAATATACTAAATTTCATTTCAAGATTTTTAAGACTATTTAATATCAATTGAATTTAATATTATATAATTGTAAATTATAAATTAAAGCTTTATTTTAAATGCTCTATGATTATTTTAATAAAAAAAATAAAAAAATTATTTTAGTAATTCATTAAATTCAACAAAAAACTTTTTCACAGATGTCTTAATATTTGGATCAATTCCGGAAAAGGAGCCTGAACTAAATCTTAGTTTACCCCCTTCAACTGAGAAGGTACAAATTGGTCCATCCATCATTTCAATGGAGTACTGATTATCTTTCTTTTTACTAATCCAAATATCATCATAATGCTCCAATATTGCCATAAAAACAAAAGAGACCTTTGCTTTTGTTCTAAGATCCGCTTCAGACAATTCTAATTCTTCTTTTATCTTTGATTTTAATTGCTCATCAGGTTTAGGCTTGGGTTTTTTCTCCGTTTTCGGTTTAGTTTTCGTTTCTGGTTTCGGTTTAGCTTTAGGTTCCGTTTTTGGTTCTGTTTTTGGTTTTGGTTTGGTTGTCGCTCTGGGTTTAGCTTTTGGTTTCGGTTTAGCTTTCGATTCTTTAGATGAGAGTGATTCTGCACTCATATCAAAAGTAACAATATGATTTTGGAGCTCTTTATGTTTTTTATTAAGTAGTTCCTTTAATTCATCATTTAATTCTGTGTCTTCGGGAACTTTACCTACTTTTCTTGCATCTATTTCCTTGATCTCACTAATATCCCTACCAATAATCCCTTGATCAATAGTATATCCGTGACCCTTTAGGGACTCAGCTTGTCTTAGTGCTGTCCTCCGAGCGACGAGCCCTTGTTTGGAACCATGCCAGAGATATAAATTCATATTTGATTCATCAAGTACAATAATTGAGTGGTCAGGCTGGAGCTGTTCATCACCCCATTTAATAGGTTTAATAACTCCCCCAGGCAAACAATCAAACATAATGCTAAAATTCATAAATTTTGACACCTAATAATTATAAAGTACTATTTTATAATATTATAATCATACATTATGCTAAAAAACTTAAGTTTTTTAAAAACTCTTTAGAAGTTATAAAATTTCGAAATCTTTGTTAAAAATCAATAATTACTAATAAATATATAAATTTAAATTCATAAGAAAGAAGAGATTTTAAAAAAAATGACCGATTCTAAGAAAAGATTAAAAGTGACTCTTCCAAAAGGAAGCTTACAAGAGGATATTTCATCACTATTCAAGCGTGCTGGATTAAACTTGCGATTCTCTTCCAGTAGAGACTATCGTCCATCCATAAATGATCCAGAAGTACAAATAAAACTATTAAGACCTCAAGAGATACCAAATTATTTAATAGAAGACGATGAGTTCGATTTAGGAATTTCTGGAAAAGATTGGGTGAAAGAAACTAATGCTGATGTAGAGACGATATTAGATTTGGAGACTGGAGGTGTAAGGATCGTCCTAGCAGTTCCAGATGATTGGAAAGAAATTAATTCACTTGATGATATCTTAAACAAATTTCATAAAGAAGAAAAAATATTGAGAATTTCCACTGAATATTTAACATTATCTCTGAATTATTTAAAAAATAATGACATTTATAAAAAGTTTTATGGCGATAAGGAGCCCATTGTTATGACTCCTTGGAGGAAGTGGGGTGAAAATAATCAAGTAAAGATTTTCCTATCCTTTGGAGCAACAGAAGCAAAACCACCTGATGAAGTAGATATTATAATAGATAATACATCTACGGGCTCAACCTTAAGAGCAAATAATTTGAAAGTTATAGATATAATCGACACATCTAATGCACTTCTTATTGCTAATAAAAAATCCTTAAAAGATGAATGGAAACGGGAGAAAATAAAAGATTTGAAAGTTTTATTAATGGGAGTTATTGAAGCATCTAAGAAATTACATATTTTTATGAATGTTAAACAAGAAAATTTAGAGAAGATTTTAGATGAATTACCCGCTTTAAAACGCCCCACTGTTTCAGAATTAGCGGGAGAAAATAATAATGGATGGTTTGCGATTAACACTATTATTAAAAAAAAGGATTTTCTAAATTTAATTCCTATCTTGAGGAAATATGCTCAAGGACTTGTTGTTCATGAGCCAAGACAAATCTTACCCCTAGATTTGGCTTAAATATGTTATCTCAATTAAAAAATTCTTTTCAATATTTTTTTTAGAGAATTAAAATAATCTATTTTATTTAATATTATATACTAAATCAAGGAGAAATGATTAATTTGAAAGATATCCAGATAATAGACTCTAAAGCCATAACATCGGAAAGTATTGGAAATTATATCCCTAGAATTCAATCTAATTTGGAAAATATTCTAAATCAAATTTGGGAAATAATTAATAAGGTGAAAGCAGAAGGTGACCAAGCACTCCTCAATTTTACTGAAAAGTTCGATAATATTAAATTGACAAAAGAAAATATTCTAGTTACTGCTAATGAGGTGGAAGATGCTTACTCAAAGGTTAATAGAGATTTACTTGATGCACTAAAGTTTTCTAAGGAAAATTTGATAAAGTTTCATAAAGCACAATTGAGGAAAGAATGGAATATTAATATTTGTAAAGGAGTGCAAGCAGGACAAATATATCGACCTATTGAATCCGTTGGAATCTATGTTCCAGGGGGAAGAGCTATTTATCCCAGTACAGTATTAATGGCAGCAACCCCCGCTTTTGTTGCTGGGGTTAAAGAAATAATATTATGTTCTCCGCCTCAAAAAGATGGAAAAATTGCTCCTGAAATTCTTGTTGCGGCGAAAGAATTCAATATCCAAAAGATTTTTAAAGTTGGGGGGGCCCAAGCAATTGCAGCAATGGCTTATGGAACAGATATCATCCCTAATGTTCTTAAAATTGTGGGCCCTGGTAATAAATGGGTAAATGGAGCTAAACAGTTATTGTCAAATATTGTAGCAATTGACAATCCGGCTGGTCCATCCGAAATTCTAATTATTGCAGATAAATTCGCCAATTATGAGAATGTTATCATAGACTTTATATCCCAAATTGAACATGATCCAGATAATATAGGTATAATTGTCTCTACTTCAGATGAGTTAATTAATAAGGTAAAAATAAATTTAAAAACATTTATTAAAGATTTTCCAAGAAAAAAAATTATTACAGAAGCTTTAAAGAATTCTATGATAATAAAAGCTGCCAATCTTGGTGAATGTACAAGAGTTTGTAATTTAATCGCTCCTGAGCATTTAGAAATCTTAACAGAAAACTCTCACGAGGTTTTAGAGTACATAAATAATGCAGGAGCCATATTTTTAGGGCCTCATTCTCCGGTACCATTAGGAGATTATTCAGCAGGAACGAATCATATTTTACCAACGGGGGGATACGCTAAAACCTATTCCGGTTTAAATTCCCTAGAATTTATTAAATGTATTGATGTTTTAGAATGCACTTCAGAAGGCTTAAAGAATTTAAGTAAATCAGCAATAACGATAGCTAAATTCGAGAATCTAGATGCTCATGCTTCAGCAATTCAAAAAAGATTAGAAGAAAAAGAATAAAATTTTTGTTTTTTATACTTCTTTAAAGGATTAAGTAACTAATATCAAAATTATAAGTAATGAATGGATTTAATAAAATTAATATCAAAATAAGAAATAAATGCAAGCTTAGGTTAATAACAGATGAAATTTAAACCACGTAAAGCAATTCGAAACATGCCCGAATATGATCCCCCAATTGAAGGTCGTAGGGGTAAATTACGATTAGATTTTAATGAGAACCCCGTTGGTTGTTCCCCAAAGGTAATTGAAATGTTTAAATCCCTCACAAGAGAAGATGTGGCAATTTATCCCGAATATGATAAGTTAAAAGAAAAGATTATAGACCATTATAATATAGAAAAGAATCAATTTATATTGACAAACGGGGTTGATGAAGGCATTAAATTAATGATAGATACATTTATATCGCCCGAGGATGAAATCCTACTTCCTATTCCCACCTTCTCGATGTTTGAAATATATGCATCTATTATTGGATGTAAGGTTACTAAGATTTTATATAAGAGAGATCTAAGTTTTCCAACTGAAAAAATTTTCGAAAATATATCAAATAGGACACAACTTATAATATTAGCTAATCCTAATAACCCCACTGGAACTGTAATCGAAGAGATTGACGTATTAGACATTATAAAAATTGCAAATGAAAAAGGTATATTAGTATTTCTCGATGAAGCTTATTATGATTTCTACGGAAAAACATATCTTCCATTGGTAAAGAAATATGACAATCTAATTGTTGCTAGGACATTTTCAAAAGCTTATGGACTAGCAGGATTACGGTTAGGAATTTTATTTAGTAATCAAGCTATTATCAAATCATTTAAAAAAGTACTTTCTCCATATAGCGTTAATAACTTAGCAGTGATGGCTGCGCTTGCTGCACTTAATGATATACAATATGTCGATAATTTCTCAGAAATGATTAGAAAAAACAGGAATTTTGTTAAAAATGAATTAGAAAATTTGGGGTTACAAGTGTATCCTTCTAAGACCAATTTTTTAATTACAAATTTCGAAGATGCGTGTAATTATGTTTATAATAAGTTAAGAGACAGAGAAATTTTAGTACGTAATCGTACAGATTATCCACTTTTAGAAAATTGTTTAAGGCTAGGGATTGGCACCAGAAAACAATCAGAAAAATTAATTCAAGCGATTAAATCCATTTTATCAGAGTGGAATAAAAATAATTAAACTTTTTGGTGAAATATGATGCTGAAAATATTAAAAGATGATAAAGAAATAACACAAGTAAAAAATGGAATAATTAATTTTAAGTTCTTTAAGACGGGAAAACAAAAGGGGCGATTTAGATTAAAATTTAAAGATATTAATGGAAATCAATGTCTTATAAATAATTGTTTTTCATGTATTAATTATTTTGAACAAAAATCTACTAATTTAAAGGAATATCCTTCATACAACTTTACATATATTTCTGAAATTGAAGAAATTGAAGATGAATTCGGTAAAGGGTTAAAAGTACAATTCAATCCGACTTCAACTCATAATACTAAATTTTCCTTTTCAATTTCATTCAAATTCTATGATAATCTTAACTTTACTTTATTGCGACTAGTTAATGTCCAAGATCTATCTTCTGAACAATTTAAGATTCATAGTTTATCTCCTTTAACTATAAAGAATGAACCGTTATACCTTTCGAAGGATGAAGAACCTACAAATTTAGAAAAAATCACTTGGTTTAAAAATGGATGGCAAAGTTGGTCTCCTTGTAAAGTTTTTTATGGAGACCAAAAAGATCGA
>SDNL01000103.1 GCA_004524365.1 Promethearchaeota archaeon
AATATTCTATGTGATCATTTTCTTAACTTATCTTGATTTCTATAATGAGAAAAGTAAAAAAAAGTTTCTAACATAACAAAAAAAACAAAAGAGACTGATTAGGAATTATATCGATAATTGAAAATACAATTAAATGAAAAAAAGAAGGAAATGATTGGAAATATTTATTTAAATATCTTATTTTACGTTATAGACTTTTTCTATATCGAAACTAAGAAGATCAAGCGATTCCAGGCGTTCTTCTGCTTTCTCAAACACTTCATCTTGCTTTTTTTCCAATAATGGTAATGGTTCCAGTGAATTCACAATCGATTCAATCTCCTTTTGTTTCGATTCTCTTATATTTGACATAGGTTTGTTTTTTTTATCTTAATACCTATGCTTTTGGAGGGATTCAATTATAATTTAACGGTTCATAACAACTAGTTATGATTCATTCATTACATAATATTTCCTTACTTATAATCATTCTTTCTACATTTCTATCTATGCATAGGTTTGCAAGGGACAATAAGTTTCCTATCGACTCCGGGAGAGTTGAAAGAGAATTTTCTTTTAAATCTAAATCTTTGAGTGAGGTTCTCTTTCCGATATATTTTTTTCATCTAAAACTATAAATATGAGGGGTTATTTTTGTTTCTGTAAAAATTGTGGGTAAAAATGAAGTCTAAAAATTTAACGTTTAAGGAGCTTATCGAGGGCAAAAAGCTGACCTTCTTGGTAGGAGCTGGATGCTCGGTGGATGCCCCCTCGTGCCTGCCGGCGGGACGGATGATGATGGATGCAATTATCAGGCATACGTGCGCCGAGTCCGAAATCGAAAAATTGTTAGCAATTAAGGAACTGCGATTCGAGCAATTGGTCGAGATTGTACGGGATGAATTAGACTCTGAATTAAAAATTATCGACTATTATGGGCTCTGCGATACTCCGAACCTTCAGCACTTCTTCCTCGCCCAAATGCTCAAAAAAGGGCATTTCGTTATGACGACTAATTTTGACTTTCTTATCGAGTATTCACTTCAACAGTCGGATGTACCCGAGGACGAGATCGTGCCCGTTATTACTAGAAATGATTTCGAAAAATATGATAACCCAGAAGAATTATTCAACGAAGGCAAGAAGGCGGTCTATAAGATACACGGCTCCTCCAAGAATGTCATCAGCGGGGAAAGCACCAAACACTCCTTGGTTGCCACTATTCAAGCATTCGGTTCGGGCAAAGAAGGCGAAAGTGTATTCCAGGTGGAGCTGTTTAAGCGCCCGCTCTTTGAGAATATATCGCGGGGGCGCACACTGGTGGTCATGGGCTATTCGGGGAGTGATGATTTCGATATCGTTCCCACCTTACGGGTGCTAAAGGGTGTGGAAAGCATCGTCTGGGTCGATTATACCTCGGACGATGGGGGAAAAGAACAGATTTATGAGATAACAAGTGAATTAGATCAAAATACGGAGGGTTCAAATAAGATGGAACGCATCCTTGGCGACCTCTACCACATGGGCAACGCGAAGCACGTATATCGGGTGGACGCAAATACCTCCCGCCTGGCAAAGGATATGTTAAAACGCGAACCGCCGCTTAGTGAAGAAAAGTTCCCGGTATCTCCCGGTATCTTCCTTGAAGACAATATCACGCCCGCAGATGGATTCCGAAGATTTTGTATCCCCTATAAAATCTATCATGGGTTCGATAGACACCCCGATTCGATGCGCTGCCTAACCACAATCCTTAAGCTTGCTGAAAAACAAGAAAATCTAGGGTGGAAATCATTTGCGCTAGGAGAGATCGGGATGATTTATTACGCGCAAGGGAACTACCCCGAGGCGCTGAAGCGTTGCGAGGAGGCGCTACAGATTGACGAGCAGCTGGGCGACCTCTCGGGGAAAGCCACCCGTCTTAACAATATCGGGTTGATTTATGACGCGCAAGGGAACTACCCCGAGGCGCTGAAATGCTATGAGGGAGCGCTACAGATTTCCGAGCAGCTGGGCGACCTCTCGGGGAAAGCTACCCGTCTTAATAATATCGGGTTGATTTATAACACACAAGGGAACTACTCCGAGGCACTCAAACGCTACGAGGAGGCGCTACAGATTGACGAGCAGCTGGGCAACCTCTTGGGGAAAGCTACCCGTCTTAACAATATCGGGCTGATTTATGACGCGCAAGGAAACTACCCCGAGGCGCTCAAACGCTACGAGGAGGCGCTAAAAGTTGACGAGCAGCTGGGCAACCTCTCGGGGAAAGCTACCCGTCTTAATAATATCGGCTCGATTCATTATGCGCAAGGGAACTACTCCGAGGCGCTCAAACGCTACGAGGAGGCGCTACAAGTTGACGAACAGTTGGGTAACCTCTCGGGGAAGACCACCTGTCTTAACAATATCGGCTCGATTCATTACGCGCAAGGGAACTACAAAGCCGCTTTGCAAAACTTAGAACAAGCTTTACAAATCTTCATCGCCCTCGGCTTAGAAACCTCTCCAAATGCTCAGACTATTGGAAAGAGTATTGAAACTGTAAAAAGCAAGCTCAAGAGATAATCGATGAATTTACTTCTCACATATCTTTTTAATAAAGTGAGTTTAACTGAAATGCATTGTAAACTCTCCGAGTTTCGTGTCTATTCCCAAATTACGTTTTTCACCATCATGGGTCATCCCAATGCCTTGCTTGGAGTATGAGGTGAGGTGTACTCTGAAACCTCTACAAAATAGGTTTATAATAAATAGAATATACTGAACTATATCAGGATAGTAATTAAGCATCTTGATTCTTATATTCAGGATGATTTGGATTTAGTTAATGTTCATAATTTATTTATATATAATTAATAAAAAAACACCTTATATTGAAAAGAAACACCAAAGAGATATATTATGTTGCAGGAATTGTCAGAAAGCAGAAGCAAGACCATATCCATATTTTTTTAATCAAATAATACTCTGTAAGAGTATTTAAATGCTTGAATTTCATATAAAACTTAGAGAAAATGGATACAATTCGCACAATCAAAATTAAAAATAAACATTTACAACGGATTCACAATAATTTACGCCAAATATTAATAAAAGCGGTTCTTAAAAGGTGTTCAGAGCTCCAAAAGAATGGTCAGAAAAAAGATCGTGATAAATTATGGTTTTCTTTCATCAAATCTATTCTTAAATGTGACATTTGTTACTCAAAAACTTCCGATATGGTCTATTTTCCGAAGTGGGAGAGATGGTTTTGTGTTTCATGCGCCGAAAAGCGAGGTTGGATTAGAGAGCCCGAATCAATTCCGCAGCTTATCATGACGCGCGCCCAGGTTCGCCATTTTCTCATCTCTCTTGAAGATATCCTTGCCCGTAAGACATGTCGCACCGATCACCACTATGCTTGACAAGTCCTCTAGCAAATCGGAATTGAGCCCGCACAGCAAGATATCTTCCTCGAACTCTGTAAGATTAAAGGTGGTTACTACGACTGTGAGATTATGATGAATGCCACACCGGAATTGTCTAAATTGGGCACATAATTTCTTTCAAGAAGAAAAAGGAAAGAATTTTTAGGAATAGAAAATTAACAAGATTGGAAAATTTTAGGAATAAAATTTTATTAATTTAATCCACTTAGAAAAATTAAAAAGTTTATTGGAGAATAATAGAACGATGGGAAATTCGATAAAAAATGATAGAGAGGTTCGTTCCGGTGATATGGTCGTAGTTGGTCAACAGCTAGCAACAATCGAGGAATTTCTTCCTGATAAAGAATCTACATACACGAGAAATGGGAAAATCTTTGCTGCTAGAACGGGTTTTGTAAAGTTTAATTTAGAGCAGCGAAAAATAGACATTAAAACCCACCTCGAGAAAGACCGTAAAACAGTTAAACTTGGCGATATCGTCATTGGAACAATCTTATTTTTACGAAAATATAGTGTTGGACTTAATTTCTTTACTTTAAATCAAAAACTTCACTGGAATGCTTATTATTTTGGTAATATTCATGTATCACAGATTTCAAACAAATATATAGAGAAAATTGAAGATGCATTTCAGAAAACCGATATTATCAGGGCAAAAGTAATTAAAGAAAAAACGAATGAATATGATTTAACCACTATCGGACCAAATCTTGGTGTTATTTACTCAGATTGTTCGGTTTGTGGAACAGGATTGGAAAGAGTTGGGCATAATAAATTAAAATGTCCAATGTGTGGAAACATTGAATCTAAGAAAATAGCGAATGATTATCGGGACATTAAATCAGATCTGAGATATTAAAGTAACAAGAAATTTTAGAAATACTCTTTTTTTCTTAATTTAATTAGAAATGAATTAACAATAAAGTGAGTTCATATGGGAGATGGGAAAAAAACCATATATTTTGAAAATAAAACGGGAAAATTGGATGGCGTAATTAGATTTTTAGAAGATATAAAAGATAAAGTTGGATATATCAATTTAAACTGTACAGTCGAGGGTAAGGAGATAGAGGTGAATCTATCGGGTCCAGACGACCTTCAAGCTCTTGCAATTGAGAGATTAAAAGCATTGGCAGAAAAGCACTTGGAGCCCTCAAAACCCTAAAATTTTCTAAGAGAAAAAAATCACAAAAAATTTATTCTATTTTACATATATTATATTGGAAGAAAGAAAAAAATAAGGAATTCGTATGTCAAACAAAAAAAAGGACGAAGAAATTGATGATGTTGATGATGTTGATGATGTTGATGATATAGTGGATGAAGATATTCAAAGCGTATACCCTAAATTCGTCTCCGAGGAAGAGGAAGATGTGGAAATAGAAGAACTTGAAGCCGAACCTATCGAAGAACCAGTAGAAGTGGAAGAGGGACTCGAAGAAGATTTAGAAGAAGATTTTGAATTTGCAATAGAAGAAGAGTTAGAGGGGCCTACCTATAAATTTGTTGATCTCGAGATCTCCCATAAAGGGGCAAATAATTATAATATTACGGTTAAAGGACAATCCCATGGGTTTCTAAATTTATTCACTAAACACTTATTAAATTTGGATAGTGTAAAATTAGCAGCATATAAAAAAACAGATATCGAAGAACCAAAGCTCTTTATCCGATTAAATGAGGGGCATAAAATAAAAGAAGCCTTAAGAGCAGGCATTAACTCATTACAAGAAGAAATTAATGAAGCAAAGAAAGCGTTTAGTAGTTTAATGTAATTCTTACTTTATCTCGTTCTTTTAATCTCATCTATTAAATTATTATTTATTTTATCATTTCATATTAAAATTATTTAAATGGTTCTGAAATCGATGGATTATCACGCCTTAATAGAAAATATTCCCTATACGCAAAAGGCTATTGGAACAGACAAGGGTTTAGCAAAGATTGGTGATGCGGTTGTGAATTTAGCGTATTCGGTCGCAAAATCTATTTATTTGACAAAGAATAACTCCACAAATCATATCACGAGGACAGGAGACAAGGTTAATAAAAATATTTTATCTAAAGCGCTTAAAGATGCTGATATGAAATCCTTTGCAAAAAATAGGGCCAATTCTCATGATCTCGCGAATACTGTAGAAGCTATAATCGCCTATTTATGGTTAAAGGAAAAAATTTCTATACACCAATTAATTTCTCGTTTAACTAGTAATTTATCAGGAAATATATCTCATCGAATCAAAGAAATAGACAATGCCGCCTATGCATTTACCCAAGTTCTACATTCTGTTAAACAAGACTTACCAGAAAAGGAATTATAAAAAAAATGAAAGCACATCCAATCATTCTCGGTATTGACGATGCTACATTCAAACTTAAGTCGGGACATAGTTATACTTATCTCATTGGTGTTATCTGCCAAGGGACAAGAATGGTAAAAGTACAAGAACAGAGAATCAAGATTGACGGGGATGATAGCACTGAAAAGATCATTCAATTAATAAAAGATAATAATGAAAACGTCCAATTTGTTATTACACACACAATAACATTTGGTGGATTTAATCTAATGAATTTGGAAGATGTGTATTCTCAAACTAAAAAACCCATTATAGCAGTCACAGAACGTGATGTAGACCTTGAATCCGTAAAATTTGCCCTTAAAAAAAAATATCCCCAAAAATATCCTAAAAAGATTGAATATATTATAAACGCGGGAGAATTATACGAAATGAAAATTAAAACCGCCGCGGGATATTCCTCAGTTTATTACCATAAGAAAGGTATTTCTCAAAACAATGCAGAAGAATTAATACAAAAAAGTAGTATCGATTCTAAACTACCTGAGCCCGTAAGAATGGCTCATTTGATTGGACGGATATTTAAAAGCATAGCATAATTTTAAAAATTAATTATATGAATTTAATAGCATCTTTTGAATTGTAAAAAAATAAAAATAAAAGAGATTATTTTGAAGTAAATTCTTTTTCTAATATATTTCGGAGCTTATCATGTTGTTCTGCTCGAAGTGCACTAATTCCATAAGTTTTAATCCCTAATTGCTTTTCGACCTTTTCAGGGGGTATTGAATTCTTTAAGTCTTGTTTATTTGCAAGCGCAATTACTTTTGAACCAAAATGACTTGAGATTCTTTCGAGTATTTCCCTGGTTTCTCTTACATTTTCTTCAGTAGAGTCGCATACAAGTACAGTCAGCCCTGAGGCCCGTAGAAAATCTTTCCACATAAATTGAAACCGTTTTTGGCCCCCGCAGTCCCAAATAGAACATTTAGTGCCGTTCAATACAGAATCTTCGATTTCTAATCCAACTGTGGGAGAGATTTCTTTTTGTATCTCTTTTCCTTGAAGAAGTGACACTAAAGATGTTTTTCCAACCCCTCCTTCACCAATGAAACAGACTTTACTTTTTCGTTCAATCACTTTAATGGCCTTTTTGAAAATAATATTATATTAACTAATACAAACCCGTCTTGAATCAAAAAATATAATAATATTTGGATATATATCTCTGAATTTTATTTCGTACTTTTAATACTAAATCATTCATAAATGGGGAGAATATTAATGATTTTCGTCATTTTTAAAACAATTCTTTAATCTATTAAAATTCATAGAAAAGAGTAATGTTTTCTAATTTCGATTTTTTTTGTTTGAAAATGATCGGGAATTGACTTTTTTCTGTATTTTTAATTTTGGAATTGATAATTTTCTCAGTGATCACAATAACATTTAAATAAGAATATAGGTTTAATTATATTTACAAACCAATATATTATGGAAACAAAATAATCATTTAGAGTTAGTTATTGTAAATGATTATTCATAATAAAAAAATGAATAAATAAAGCAAAAAACAATAAAAAACCGAAAAATTGAAAAAATATGTCTAAGAATAAAAATTTGAATAACAAGTTGAATACGGTATTGGTTGTGGGTGGTGGGATATCGGGTATTGAGAGTTCTCTCACCTTGGCGGACCAAGGATATCATGTAGTTCTTGTGGAGAAAACTCCGTCAATTGG
>SDNL01000010.1 GCA_004524365.1 Promethearchaeota archaeon
AATTCTATGTTTCCACGATGGTTTCCTTTATGATAGATACACGTGATACAATCTTCAGACCATTTTACATTTGTTAAATCTTCTCGCGGACAAATGAAGGCAGTTAATTCTTCCAAATAACGAGAAATGTGTTTATATGGTTGTAATTTACCAATAAACTCTTTTTTCAAGATTTTTTCCTTAGAGAGTTCATTCTTTAATTTAAGAAACATTCGATGAATCTGATTAAAAGTTCCAAATCCAATAAAATCTAAGGAAAAATTATGGATTTTTCCGAATAAAATAATAACCTTATGGCTTTCCTCACGCAAATCCTTAATAAATATGCGTTTAATATTGGTTTCCGCCCTAATGTTCGTATTCATTTCAATGGTAGCAAGCTTCGCAGACAATTTGGAACAAAACACTTCCGCCATTTCTTCATTCTCATTATTTTTCAAATAATCAAACATATCAACATAATATAATTTTGAAATTAAAGGAAGTCCTTGGGTTGCAATTCCTGTATATAAGATACGATTATCTATTTCATAGGATGGTTGCCGAGAATCCATACGTTGCATTATCTCTTCGCTCTTGAGCTTATCACTATATTTAAGCTTTAAGAATTCCGCTTTTGTCCCAATAACACTATCTATTATGTCTAGTTTCTCAGGATCTCGCATATCTTCAGTCGTTGGATAATATGACTTTACTTTTCTATAGAATTCATCTAACATTCTATAACTTTCTTTTGATTTTGGGTTAAATCCACCACTGATACAAAAAAATATGTTATCTCCATTCTTAGTTATAATATGTTTGATAATAATGCGTTCCTCTATGCCGTCCCTTTCGAAAAAAATGCTATCTAATCGCCATTTATTACTTATACTTTTCATTAATTTCTCGATAAATAAGATTGTCTCAAATAATGGATACTTACTTCCCTTTACATCTTTTTCCTCTGAACAGAATACTATGTCTTCGTTTAAGATAACTGCGAATCCCGAGATCATTTTTAGGATTAGGCTTTTTTTTATTATTAGGTAGCCTATTTTGTAATATTTTATTTAATATTTTATTATATATTAATCTATTATCGATTTGAAGATAATAATATAAGACATTATATTAAATATTTCGAAAAAAAAAAGATAATTCTTCCAATCTTATTTTTTCATGTTATGTTTAATATAATTCTTATATGAATAATAGTAAACAAAATCACTTATATTTTTCATAACTTGAGTACCCTAATAAATATTTTATTAGGAAAATGATAGAATCATATGTTAAGATCAATTATAGTTCTAAATTTATGTTAATTATTAAAAAAAGGTATAAAATGAAATATTTTTTAAAATATTATCATTAAAAATATTAATTTAATCTTTGTCTTATTATACAACATCTTTATTGTAAAAAATGAAAATACTTAGATTATTAGAAAGAAAACAAATTCATCAAGCCGCAGAGCTTTTAATTAATTCCAGCCATGCAATCGCCTTAACTGGGGCAGGAGTGTCTACAGAATCGGGAATTCCGGACTTTAGGGGAGAAGGGGGAATTTGGGAAAAATATAAGCCCGAAATCTATGGAAATATTAAATCATTTATTAAAGATCCCAGTAAGTTTTGGAAGCTAGCTGAAAAGGTGGCCCCTAAGCTTTTCACTGCAGAGCCTAATGAGGGGCATTATGCATTAGCTGAATTAGAGGACATGGGAATTATAGATGCTATTATTACTCAAAATATAGACGAATTACACCAAAAAGCAGGTAATGTCATAGTTTATGAAGTGCATGGGAACATCAACCGATTTACGTGTTTTGGATGTCGCGCATCTTATACAAAAGATCAAGTAATGCGGAAATTAAAAAAGGAAAAGAATTATCCTCCTCGATGTGATATGTGTTCTGCACCTCTAAAGCCATCCGTAGTGCTTTTTGGAGAATCATTACCTACATTTGAAATATATCAATCTCAGGCATTAGCGGAAAAGTCGGATGTGATGCTAATAGCTGGATCATCATTATCAGTTGATCCCGTGGCAGATTTACCACGATATACATTAAGTAATGGGGGGAAATTAATAATAATAAATGAGGAGCCTACATATTTAGACGATAAGGCAGAGGTCGTTATTCAGCATAAAACTGGAACGATTCTTCCTGCATTAGTTGAGGAGATTAAAAAGATTAAAAGTATGAGAGAACCAACCGAATCTCCAGAAGAAGAATAATATCTTTTAATCAGTCGGACAATAATTTTGAACGATTTTCTCAAGTCCATTTAGGATAGTTTTTGTATTTTTATGGTTGTAAATTTCCATTAATTCTTTATATGTGACTGTCCTTTCCTTTCTCGCCGATAAATAACTTAATAACACATCTGCTACTGCCTCCCTTGCATGAGCGGGCGTAAATTTTGGTTTTTCTCCGTTTAAAATACATTCAGTAAAATAGGAATCTTCTATTCTGGCAGAAATTTCATAATATTTAGGGAATGGGGCATGTTCAATCTCTGGCTCGAACCATTTACCCTTATTTTTTCCCATTTCCTTATGTGTAGAATTAATCTTTACCGGATTCTGCCACATATGATTTTCAAGAATAGTCCCTTTCGTTCCATATATTTCCATAGAATTTGTTGGTGGAGATATAACTGTAAAACTAACAACTAAATCAATGATTGTTCCTTTACTATATTTAATATGAACCATGGCGTTATCTTCTGCTTTTTCTGGTAAATTTGTGCATTGTTTTGTGAGCCAAGCAGATGCCGATTCTATATTATCATTTAAAATCCAATTCAAGGTGGAAAATTTATGTACTCCCATATCCATTAGAGCCCCACCTCCCGCTTTAATAGGATCTCCTTTCCATAGATCTGGCATCATCAACCCAGGAATTTCATTTACACCTTCATACGCTCGAACTAAGAATACATTTCCCAGCCAACCTTTACTAATTGCATTAGCTATATACTGATGAGCCGGCAAAAAGCGATGATTTTCTGCTATCATAAATTGGACTCCAGCCTTTTTTGTGGCAGTAATCATATGATCACATTCTTCTAGGGTGCGTGCCATAGGTTTTTCACATAAAATGTGTTTTCCCTTCTCAGCAGCCTTAATCACTAAAGATTCATGTAAATAATGTGGCACCATAATCAACAACGCATCTATGTCACTATTTAAGAATTCATCATAATCTGTATAATATTCCATATTATAAATTCGCGCGGCCTTCTTAAGCTTTCTTTTGTCAATATCAAACGCGGAAGTGAATTTGATATGGGGATTATTTTTAGCTCCAGCACTATGAAACATCCATGCTCCACCTAACCCACATATTCCATATTTTACATATTCCATATTAGAGAATTAGAACCAGATTAATTAAAGTTTTTTAAATATATAACCTAATTATTAATTAATAAAAAATAAATTCAAATATGATTAATATATGGAACCAATAGGATATAGAAAAGATAAGGCGAAGGAGGTTCTTGAGGCAAGAGACATTGATCTCCTTATTGCTTCGACACCGGTAAATGTATTTTATACTACAGGATTACCAGTCACTCATGTTGCACCAAATCCGATTTTGTATGTATTAAAAAATCAGTATCCCTTTTTATCAATGGTAAAAAGGAATGGAAATGAAAGCGCAATTGTTTGGTCTCTTTATGATAGTGTTGAAGAGTTTTCTTGGATTGATCCCAGTGAAGTGTACCGCGCTGGAGCCGCTGATGGCGCGATTAAGATATTACTTAATAAAATTAAAGAATGGGATTTGACAGAGAAAACTATAGCTCTGGAATCTCTAATGCCACGGTATCAATCTGAAGCTTTAAAAAATGAATTTCCGGATGCTAAGTATGTTGAGGGAGATAAGGCTTTTTTAGATATGAGACTTGTGAAGACAGAAGAGGAGATTAGGAGAATTAAAAAATCAACAGAAGTGGCTGAAAAGGCAATAGAAGCATGTATTGAGGCTACTGAACTAGATGTAAAAGACACGGATTTGTTAAAAATTGCCAGGAAAACGATGATAGAAGAGGGAGCGTGGGGTTGGGATCATCTTACAATGAATATAGGCCCTTCAGACCCAGAAGCGCCAGGATTAGGAATTCCCGTTACTCCAAATGATATTGTCAGGTTTGATTTTGGAGCAGTATGGGAGGGATATATCTCTGATGTCAGCAGAGGAGTCGTAATTGGAGAAGAACCGGAAAAAGCTAAGAAAGCAATGGATTATATGATTCAAGTCCAAGAATATTGTGTTGATAATATTAAACCGGGAATTGACCCAAAGAAATTAGCTGATGATGCCAAGTCTTTTCTTAAGGAATTAACGAGAAGAGGTTTTTATTTGATCACGGGACATCATATTGGGTTGGAATGCGAGGAAGCTCATATGTTCGGACCCATGGGTGCAATGGATATTCCATTCGAGGAGAATATGGTTTTAGACATAGAAGTATGGTTAAATGTTCGAGGACAAGGTTTAGTTGGCATTGAAGATTGTTATAGAGTGACTAATACAGGATGCGAACGTTTATCTTCATTAGATAAACCAACCATTGTAAAATAATTTGATAAATTAAAATAATATAAATAAATCCAAAAAGAATGAGAGTAAAAGACAAAATTTGCGTTTTAACGGGTGCAGCTTCAGGTATAGGAAGAGCCACCACAAAATTATTTTTTGAGGAAGGGGCTTTTTTAGTTATTTCAGATATTGATGAAGATGGTTTAGAGGAAACTTATAATCTACTCGAAAATGCTGAAGAAAGAGTCTCCCTTATGAAGGTGGATGTAAGGAAACCTGAGGAAGTAAAAAAGATGATCGAATTTGCAATTAAGAAATATGGGAGGATTGATGTATTAATTGTAAATGCTGGGGTTGTTCGAGTTGGACCGGTGGATGAATTTTCTGATGAGGATTATGAATTATTAATCGATGTTAACCTTAAAGGAACCTATTATACTTGTAAGTTTGCAATTCCATATTTTAAAAAACAGAAGTGTGGTTCGATTATTACATTAGCTAGTGTTGCAGCCCACATAGGACAAGTTAACCATGCGAATTATTGTTCTACTAAAGCAGGCGTTTTAGGGTTTACTAAGGCTTTAGCATTAGATATGGCACCTTACAACGTTAGAGTAAATAGTGTTTCACCGGGAGCTACAAATACCCCAATGCTCCAAAGTGATGTAGCAAAACAAGCGAGAGATCGGGGAGTAGAATATGAAGTTGTAAAAAAGGAATTTGAACAAGAAGGAGTACTTGGAAGATGGGCCGAACCAGAAGAGATTGCTACAGGTATCTTGTTTTTGGCTACTGATGATGCATCATATATGACAGGGGCAGACCTTAGGCTTGATGGAGGTTGGACCACTCGATAAAGTTTTTTCAAATAATTTTATTCTTTTTTAATTTTTACTTTCCACTTTCTATAAAGTAGACTTATTTGTTTAGATAGTCATTCCACCATCAATTGACAAACTGGCTCCAGTCGTGAACTCATTTTTTGCAAGAAATAATACACCTTGAGCAATTTCTCGTGGATTTCCCAATCTACCCATTTTTTGACGAGCTATAAAATCTTTTCGTGCTTTTTCGGGGTTACTAAATTGTTGAAGGCGCCGTTCTAATGAGGGTGTGTCAGTAGTTCCAGGACAAATTGCATTAACTCTGACTTTATCTTCCATATAATCTGCAGCCATTGCTCTTGTCAATGATAATACTGCTCCTTTTGATGCCGTATAGGCGGCTCTATCTTTAACCCCCTTAAAAGCTACTGATGATGAATTATTAATTATAACCCCTTTTGTCTTTTTCAAATAAGAAATAGCATATTTCGACACTAAATATATTCCTTTTACATTAACATTCATTGTTCTATCCCAATCCTCCGTAGAGATTGTGTCTATTGCTCCAGGAATTACTATACCAGCATTATTAAACAAAATATCAATTCGACCAAATAATTGGACTGTTGAATCGATAATATTTTTTGCGTTCTCTTCTTTAGAAACATCTGCTTGCACAAATAATGCGTTAAATCCTTTTTCTTTTATCTGATTAGTAACTTTTAAAGCAGATTTTGAGAGTGAATTACAAACCACTTTTGCACCATTTTCTGCAAATAATTCAGCTGTAGCTTTTCCAATTCCAGCTCCTGCCCCTGTTATAATTATAACTTTATCTTTAATATCCATCGTAATATTCCTCTAAAATTCATTTTAAACCAAGTATTTTTCTGCCTTCCGAAGGATCCGCCACGTCTCTTCCCATTTCTTCAGAGATTCGTTTCATCCTAGCCACTATTTCAGCATTATTTTTTGCAGGTACCCCTTTTTTTATAAATGGAAAATCTTCTGTTCCAACTCTAACATTACCTCCTTCAGATATTGCTAATGTAGCTATTTTCGTTTGATTCTCTCCCATTACACTTATTGTGTGAATACAGTTTTCAGGTATATATCTAATCCGATGAAGATATGCATCTGATGTTGCGGGAGACCATGTTCCACCTGGCCAATTGAAAAATAAAGTTAAAACATGGGGAGGCTCAATTAAATCTCTTTCTATTAAATAATTAAGATTCCAGTAAGAGCCCGTGTGCCAGACTTCCCATTCTGGTTTTATTTTAGTTTCAGAACATTTAAGGCAATATTTTTCTAATTCTTCAAGTGTATGTAATTTATTAACGCTTAATTGAGTAAAGTGCTCATCATGGTGATTAAGAATGATAGACATCATATCCGGTCTTGCTTCAAAATCTCCGCTTCGTTTAGGAATACTATCCGAAGACATTCCCGCCTGAATAATGATATCGCATTCATCCCTTATACGATTTACCGTTTCGACTTCTTTCCCTCGTGGTAAATGAACATGCGCTATAGTCGCTCCTGCTTCATAACATTGTATCACATCTTGAATTAAATCATCTAAATTTTCCGCCCAATTTTTAATATTAGGATAAATCCATGAATTGGCTGTGGTGGCGGTTAAAACCATTTTATTTGTATCATTCATAATTATTCTATATAAGAAATCTTTTTTAAATTATAATTTTTTCTCTAAAATTGCTTTTTTACCTTGTCTTTTTTCTAATCATCCGTTTTGTCATATTATCTCCTGTCTTTTCTCTCCAATATTCCAAACGTTTTTTCATATCTTTTAAGATTTCAGAATAGTCTTTATCGTCAATTAAATTATCTAATTCATATGGGTCTTTTTGGAGATCATATAATTCATCCATGTAGCGCTCGTTATATGTATATTTATATCTATCTGTTACAATGCTTCGTCCTAAATGAAGATGTACATGTCCGTGGGTTTCTACCATTAAATCTTTACGCCAATTTATGTTTTTATTTTTCATTAATGGAAATAAACTATTTCCATCAGTTTTATCAATAAAACAGATACCCGCAGCGTCCAATATAGTCGGGGCTATATCAATACTACTCACCAGAGAATCATTCTCTTGTTTAGGAGGGATTTTTTCGGGATATGCAATCGTTAAAGGTACTCGAATCATTTCTTGCGGCATATAACAATCTTTATCAAAGTGTCCCCCATGACAACCTAATGCATCACCGTGATCCGTCATCCAAATAACCATTGTATTATTTTCCAGACCGAGTTCCTCCAGAGTTTTTAATATCAAACCCCCTGCATCATCTACCAAACTAATGTGAGCATAATGAAATGCTAAAACTTCTTTCCAAATACCCCAAGGTAAGGGATTAGGATATATTAGTTTACCCATTTTACTAATTGGGTAATTTATGTCATACTTATATATTTCTGGTCTATCCTGTAAATCATCATCAAAATTAGGATACTCTGGAATTTCCTCTGGATTATATAAATTTAAATATTCTTGAGGTACATAATAAGGTTGATGTGGTCCCCAAAAATCGACCCTCATATGAAATGGATTTTTGGGATTCTTTCTTACTATCTCTTTCAACTTTTCACAAGCTAGATGAGCAAGGAAAAATGCTTCGTGTGTTTCCTTAGGAGATGTCATAATGCCTGTTGCATGCTCACTTAGCATTTTTGGATCGGGGGGTTTATGGAGCTCTCCTTCTTCCAGCTTTAATTCCTTTGCTCTGGGCCATTCTGGATTTAAAAAACTGTGTTTAATTCTCACTTCAAATGGAGGCAAATCGAATTCTTTTAGATAATTCTCGTATTCTTTTGAAAGATAGGGATTTCCATATCCTGGTTGACTAAATCCTTCACAATTAAATTCAGTAATCGGAGTGCCAGGTCCAGCATGCCATTTTCCATAATAATACAGATCATATCCTACATCTGCTAACATTTCAAAATAGGTAGGTTTATCAAATGGATGATTTACTTCATTCAGGAGTTCCAAATGATTATGCGGATATAAGCCCGTGAGAAAAGTCCTTCTCGTAGGGCCACATAAGGGACATGAAGTATAAGCTTGAGTGAAATTTACTCCCTTTTTAGCAAGACGTTTAAAGTGTGGTCTCCTTATTTCTGGTGATGATTCTCTTTTTTCATGTCCGTAAAAAGTTTGATGATCGTTTAATATGAAAATTATATTAGGTTTTTGAGACATAATCCTAATGAATTATTAAGATAAATTATTTTTTAGAATCTAAGTTATTAATATCATTAGTAAGATTATATTATATAAGTTGTTTGTTATTTAATTTATTTGTAATGATTTTTTCTGTAATCTGTATAATAAAATTACAATTAATATGAAACAAATAAAAACATAATGTGGATTCAAGAATGGAAGAACAGAATATAATCATTAAAGATTGGCGCTATATAGATGCATCATTTGGATTGGTTTATCCAAATATTTATTCTATAGGAATGGCATCTTATTCTATTCGTTTATTATATTCACTAATTAATGATTATGAAGAACTGGTTTGTGAACGTATATTTCTTCCAGAAAAGCTTCAGTTTCCCGCTTCCAAAGATTACCACTCGAATGATACACTAAGAAGCATTGAAACAGGGAGAAGTCCACATGAATTTGATATACTTGGATTTTCAATGCAATTTGAAAATGACTTTCGAAATATCTTATGGTGCTTAGAAAAAGCGAATATACCGATATTAAGAGAAAGTCGTTTGAAGAAACGGCGAGAAAAAGGCCTTGAATATCCTCTCATAATCGGTGGAGGTCCTGTGAGTACTTCCAACCCACAACCATTAAGTAAAATCTTTGATACATTCGTTATTGGTGATTTTGAACCAAATTTATTGAATTTTTTTAACCTCTTTTTAGATTACAAGGCTTCAAATTTAAAATTTAACGAACTTTTAAGAAACTTAGCTAAGATTGAAGGATTTTATGTCCCGTCAATAAAAAGTAAAGTAAAGAGAAGGATTATTAAAAATCTTGACGAATCTCCTATACCAGTATATCAATTAATCGCAAGAAGCGAAAATAAAAAAAGAAGTTTATCAGAGAGTTTTTTCTTAGAAGTTAATAGAGGATGTCCTTTTAATTGTAAATTTTGCATCTCTTCCTATCATAATAAGCCCTTTAGAAACCGAACTTTCGAAAACATTGAAAAAACATTAAAACAAGCTATCGAATTCACTAATTTTAAGAGGATAAGTTTAATAGGTTCTTGTATTTCCTCCCATCCTCAATTTTATGACATATGCAAACTAATAATTGAAAATAAAAAAGAAATTTCTATCCCTTCAATAAGAATTGACCATTTAACTCCAAAAATAATTGATATTCTTGCACGAGGGGGCATAAAAACAATTACTATTGCTCCAGAAACGGGATCAGAACAATTAAGGTATAAATTGGGAAAAAAAATTTCGGATGATATGATTTATAATTCGATTAACCTTATTCGAAAATCGAAGATAGAGAATATTAAGATGTATTTTTTGATTGGATTACCTTCAGAAACAGAAAATGATGTGAAAGATACCATTAAAATGATTAAATGGCTCGACAAATTAGGATTTGGTAAAGATTCCTTACGAATAAGCATTAATCCAATGGTTCCCAAGCTTAATACGCCTTATGAACGGAGTATAAAATATTATTTAAGTGAAAATAAAGAAATAATGTTATCTAGATTTGAGCGGTTAAAGAATGAATTAATGGGATTAAGTTCTATAAAGTTAAGATTAGGAAACGTATCAGATTTAATGAAACAAGCTCGCCTACAAGCCCTTTTATCTTTAGGAGATGAGAAAGTATCTCAAATCTTAATTAAATATTATCAGAAAGGGGCAACCTATGGTGCGCTAAAAAGCGTGAAAAATCAACTAGACTTTTCAATTAATAAATATTTTTTAAAAATTAAAAATGGATATAGCCCTTGGAAATGGGAATAAACAATAACCGAATAATGTTTTTCAGTTATTATTCTATAAATTTAGAGCCTTTTATTTAACCTTCTAAAATTTTAAGTATCTGTTTTATTATCTTTTTTAATTTATATTCTGCGATTCCAAGGGGCGTATCAATACCAAACACAGCACCAATAAAGTATGATTGATTTATTGGAGTAGAGAAGATTAATTCCTTTTTTGTTGAATAAAAGAGATTCACTATAGAATTATTATCTGATGAAACCTTGATTCTAAAGTCTAATTTGTCTAATAGAGTCTTCAAATTATCAGAATTTATGGAGCTATATATTATTTTCCCCCGATTTGTAAAGAGAACAATTCCTTCAATATCTGATTTTGTAATTACCGATTTTAAAAACTCTATGAGGATTTTTTCTTTTTCTTTATCATAACTTGCATCATTTTCCATAATCAAATTATCTATAAATTCATCGATTAAATGATCATGAATATTTTCAACTTCAATATTTACATCATTTTCTAAAATATAATCTCTAAGTTTTTTATCAATGAGCTCGATGTAATCTTTAAGTAAATTCATATTTTGTTTGTGATCAATCAAAATCCCATAATATAATCCTTTTTTTTGAAGAAGAACAATTTCTACCGGGTGAAAATCTATTTTTTTTAAATTATTTCCGACCATTTCCATTGAAAAAGTGATTAATGCGGAACAAAATGCTGAAACTAATTGATCATTCATCTTGTATTGATTAGTGAAATTACGTCCGTAGAGACAGATGCCAGCCCGGTTGAATATAAATAAATAATGGATTCTCTGTTCATTATGAATATTATTGCTATCAAGAGTGCTAATTTTCGGTTCAATTTTAAAATTATTTATTGACACATTAGATTTTTTATATAAAAGTATAAAAAAACCTTGATTTCTAATGGTTTTTAATTTTTATAAAGAAAGGAATTAAAGAATTATAATTGTCTAAAAAATGAGAAAAATGGATTATTTTTGTTTGTTTTAATTATTTAGAATTATCTAAAAGGCGTTTTTTTTCAATCTTTTTCATTTTCTCAATTCTAACATTATCACCAAAAATAAATCCTGCATCTAATATTAAAAAGGTTAAAATATAGGCCAAAGGATATAATATTATCCATAAAAATATGCCTAGAACCTTCGTATTTAATAATTTGCGTTTTTCATGCATAATTTGAGGAAATCGTTTGCAGATTAGTTTTTTCTCATTCTTCTCACTCACGATACCTTTGCGATTGAACCCTTGCTGGTGGACATTTTGGCGTAAGAATGAGCGAAAATCTCTATAAATCCAAATGAACCAACCCGCGAGATATTTCTTAGCGTTAAATGTTCGAATAGAATAATCTAAAACGTGTAATTGTCGTTCTTCACTGAATTTTAGCTGCTTTTCCCAATCTGCATGAAATCCATATTTTGCCCCTGCTCCAAATTCAGTATAAATCCATGGTTTATTAAACGCAGGAGTTCTCATAACATCGAGCATTAAACTCACCAATCTAGCCGAAGCAATATACCAGCCGAAATAGAAATTAATTGTAGCAACATCTGCATATCTACGTGTTAAATCAGAGAATAATTTCATGGATACATAAGTTACTATGCGCGTATTATCATGCATTCTGGTCCATTGCATTAATCGTTTCATAAATCGTGAAACCCAAGGTCTTTCTATAGGGATTTCATTACCCACGCTCCACCAAATAACTGAAGGATGATTAATATCTCTTTTAATTAGGTTTCTCATCATTTTTGCTGCAGTTTTAAAGGTCTCATTAGCTTTAGGACCAGAAAAATTACACGCCCAATAGACTGGAACCTCCTCAAGAATAAGTATACCTTCCTTATCGGCAATGTCGATTAAAGATTCATCATGAGAATAATGAGCAGTTCTCAGAGCATTAAAACCCATTTTTTTCATACTACGTATATCCTTTACTCGTTCCTCATACGGAATCGTCCTTCCATAAGGTAGTAATTCTTCGTGTAAACTAACACCTTTCATAAATATTCTTTTTTTATTTAAATAAATAGATGTCCCTTTAATTTCAATTTCTCTAACGCCAAAATTAGATTCATAGAGGATTTCATCAGCAGTAGAATCAGATATTTTTAAATAATATAAATAGGGGTTATTAGGGGACCAAAGCTTTGGATTGTTAATTGTTAAAGAAATTCTTCCTTCTCTTGATATTTCCTCCATATTTCCCTTAAATAGTGTCTTAGTTTGCTGAGAATTTAATATCTCCCACTTTATTGAAAGAGTGCCTATTACATTAAATGTTATCTCTATTAAAGCTTGCCGCCGGGATTCCAATTCCGTTTTAATAATAATATCTTTAATACGATTTCTCGGGACAAATTCTAAACTCACATCGCGATAAATTCCCCCCCAATTAAACCAATCAAAAGAAATACTAGGAATTCGATTATTTTTTCTTATATTATCGGTTCTTACTGCTATAAAATTTTGAGACGTGTTAAGATGGTCTTTAAAATTAAAATAGAATGGTGTAAATCCGCCATCATGTTCACCTAAAAAAAAGCCATTTAACCATACTTTTGTGTTGTAATTACTCCCTTCAAAATTGAGTTTGAAAAAATCATACTCGTCAAGATTATCTCTATTAATTTCAAATTCATAAAAATGCCAGAAAATTCCTTCATAAACCTCAAACCTACTTAATGTATTGAAGCTCATCGGAATTTCAAGATTTAACAAGTTGGGATCATTTTGATCATAATTTTTGGGAATATACCATCTTTCCTTTATACCAACATTATCATAATCTGATTTGCATTTCCAGTTATCACTAAGGCTAATAGAACTAGAATTCATATAGTTAAAAAAAAGTAGGTAATATTTATTAGTCTTTCTTTTTTAAGAGAGTTTTGTACCACAGTTAGGGCAAAATTTTGCGTCATTTGAAAGTTTTTCCCCACAGAATGGGCAATAACTTACTTTTTCTGGAGTCTGTTCAGGGCTTTGTGATGGAGCAGAAGTATAGCTTGATACGGTTGGTTTTAATCCCCCATATGTTGTAGTATCTTCGAGTTTTGCTAATTTAAAATATCCTATGAGCCTAAATATCCATCCTATAAACATAGGAATAAATAAGAATGATAATATTTCGCATAATGCAGCCTTATCTAAATTGATAGTTGCATCTTGAGTAATATAAAGAAAAGGATATTCCTTCTGTTTCATTATGACAAATTGAGTAAAAGCCTCCCATGCTTTTCTTTCAATAATTCCTGCAACTATTCTAATAACTAATATAATTAAGAAAAATATAATATATGAGCCAAAAAGAAGAGGAAGGCCAAAATCAATATCAACATTCATAAACACAATCATTGGGATTAAAACTAATGAAGCTATAAATCTTAAAATTGTTACTGCTTTGAATCGAGATATATATAATCTCAAATCTTCACTTTGTATCGTTTTATTTACCGATTGGAATGAATCTAAAATCTTGAAGATAAAGATAAGAGATACTAAGTTGAAGACCGGGATTATTATAAAAAATTCAAAAATCGTCATTATTGCAACTATTTTCCAATTATGACCAATATTTTTTAAATCTGATTTTATTTTTTCCATTTTCATCTAACTAAATTTCTTTCCTTTAATTTTAAAATAATTTATTTCTTTATTATTTTTTCCCAAGATATGGATTTATATGTTTTTGTAGAAAAGAAATTGAATTTAAGTTAAATTTATTATATCTACTTTTTTTACTTACTATAATTTTAAAAAGATTCTAGTAACTTTGCTTCTTATATGAAAGAATTTGAGATAAATAACTACTTACTATTGAAATTAGAAAACGGATTAACAAATATTTACGTTAAAGGCCATCTATTTCGACAATGTAAATATCTATTATTGAATATTCCAATTGAAGAAGTGGATAGGTATGGGGATATCAATTCTATAGACGAAGCACGTGAAAGACTAGATAATTCAATGGAAACTAATCCTCAAGCATTTAATATTTCACCTGAAACAGAATTTATAGCGCATTGTTCGAATTTACAAGCATGGTCGGAACATAATTATGATACACGTCTTTTAGAAAAGAGACTTGCATTTCCATTATTAAAAGCACTAATGACCGCAGGAGATCCTCGTGCGAAAAGGGTATTTAAAGAGGAAATTGCATATAGATTAGAATCTGGATATATACCAGTTATAGAATATCTAATAGGGTATGGTTATTTAAAATATTTTTCAAAAGAAGAACTGGAAATAATTTTTAGAAATATGTCTTTAGATGGAATAGAAAATTACAACCCAAAAAGAGCACTTGCCTTATTAATAAAATTTATTTATAGAGGCGTAAACGATGCTAAAAAATATCTAAAAAAAATAATATATATCTACTTTAAAGAAGAAAATATCCATTTAATTAAACATATTATTAGTAAAAACTATTTAAAGCATCTTTCCATAACTGAAACAGACTATTTATTGGAAAATTGTCCAATACTAAACAATTTTAGGGAACTGGATAATTTGAGAGAATTGGATGACTTAATTTTATTTTTCTTGATAAAACATAAAAAAATTGAAAATATAAAAAATATAAAGAAATTAGATTTATTAGGAAAAAATATTACTAATCTTTTTCCTTCTATAGGAAAATTAGAGGCTCTTGAAGTATTAAGACTTAGCTACAACGAACTCAAATCATTACCTATATCCATTAAAGATTTAAGATGTTTAAAATATTTATGGGTTGGAAATAATAATTTACTAGCAATCCCCCCCTCGATTGGTAACCTAAAATCTCTTGAAATTCTCTCACTAAGATATAATAATTTAATGTATCTACCCGATTCTTTAGGAGGTCTTTCATCTCTTAAAAAGCTTAGATTAGATAGTAATCAATTATCTGCTATTCCTACATCCATAACAAATCTTTCAAAACTACAAATGCTAAATTTGGCGAATAATAAATTAGAATCATTACCGGAGGAAATATCTAATTTAAGTTCACTTGAAGTTTTGGATATTAGCAATAATAATTTAAAAAGACTTCCAGAAGCGATAGGGAAATTAAAATCTCTTAAAATACTTAGATTGCAGAATAATAAATTTGGAACCCTTCCTAAATCAATTTCCAAATTAAAATCTTTAAGGATTTTAAATATAAGTAATAATAAATTGAAAATCTTTCCAAAAACAATCGAAAATCTCAATTCTCTAAATATTCTTAAATTAGACCATAATATTCTTAAAGTTATACCATCTTCAATTGGTAATTTAAAAAATATTGAAATTTTAGATTTGAGTTTTAATAAACTTAGTTTTCTTCCGCGTTCAATGGAAAATCTTTCGTCACTGAGAGATTTACAAATAGTGGGAAATTATAATTTGGCAACTCTACCACAACCGGTAAGTAATTTAAAAAAAGTAATAGAACTAAATTTAAATGGAAGAGTTCAAAAGTTGGATAGATGGTTTTAATGATTTACGGATATAACGAACTATACCAAAAATATCAAGAATATATAAATTGATTTTGCATTATTGTAATTACAAGGATAAAATGTTTTGAAATAAACGATTTCATCTTTTTTTAATTAAGAAAAATATTAAGAAGGATATTAATTATCTAATAAGATCTCAAAATGCCCTTACAAAAAGAATTTAGAATTAATGAATTTATTACACTTAAATTAGAAAAGGGCAAAACAAATATCTACATTAAAAATAAGTTATTTCGGCAATGTAAATATCTTTTAATAAATATTCCTTCAGACAAAATTGAATCTTATAATGGATTAGATTCTATTGATGAAGCTGCTAATTATTATAGCAAGGAAATGGAACTTCGATTCCCCTATAAATTTGAAATAAACCCAGAGACTGAGTTTTGGGGACATTGTTCTAATATTCAAGCTTGGGCTGAAAATGAATATAATCCAAGAATACTTCACTCTACTTTATCATTACCTCTTTTACAAAGACTAACAGAGGAAGGAGATCAGAAAGCTCGGCAAATATTTAAAGAAGAAATCGTAAAACGTTTGGAAATCAATGATGATAATATAACCAACTTTTTAATTAAAAAGGGGTATTTACAATATTTTGATAAAACAGAATTAGAATATATATCAGAAAAAAATAATCATCCTGGGATTAAATCTTATATTGAACTTATTGATTTTGATGAAAAAGTAGAAGAGAATATAAAAAACTATGTCAATCAACAAGGAATTTTGGATTTCATAGATTTAACAAAAGCTTTTTTCGAAAAGATGAAACAATATTTAATATATTTTAGAAAATTTGTTGGAGAATCAATACCTAAAAATAAATCAAAAGAAATTAAATCATTAATCTTTCTAACTCTAATTTATGAAATCCTTATGGAAGATGAAAAAATGTTTGAATCCTACATCTTTGCGATGTTATTTAAAAAAGGTTATAAATCACCCTATTTACATAATATAACTAGTTTATTTAAGCATAAAAATTATTTAAGAGATCTAAAGATAAGAGAGTATCCACAAATTACAAATTTTATTTTAGCATGTATAAGAAATGAAGATTTATCACGAGCTAAAAGAATTTATTCAGATTTTCTCGAATATAGTTCGAGTAGGTTTAAAAATTTAAAAATCTTAGAAGACATTTTCCAAATGGATTTTGAAACACTTGAAATATTTAAAAACCTATATGATTTACATCATAAACTTCACAAGAAACTACTCCTTTCTAATCTAATAAAGATCTATAATGAGAACCCCAATAAAAGGAAATTTTTATTTTTAAAAAATGAACTAGATCGTCTGAATTGGTCTTATAAGGTACAAAATTTGCATATATTTGTAAAAATCCCATCAAATTTAGATTTTCAACCACAAGAAAAGGATTTTGGGGGAGAAAAAGTATTATTTTTGGGGTTAGATGATACTGGAAAAACTGCGCTTCAAAAACTACTTTATCATCAAAATATATTTAATGTTTGGGACTTAATGCCATCAAAAGGATTGAATGTTCAAGAACTGCAAATAAATCAAAAGATTTATTATATTTGGGATATCCCGGGGAATAAAAGGAGTCGAGAACGTTATTTAGAGAAAAATATTACTTTTCCAAAAACAAGTGAAATAATTTACTTTATTGATATCTTAAAGGAAACCAGGTATCCCGAAGCCTTAAAATATCTATCTAGATTTTTAAATTATTATGAGAAATATTGTTTTAAACAATCAATTAATCCTAATCACACTTCTATAACTATATTATTCCATAAAATGGATCCTACATTAATTAGTACAGCCCATATTATCGGGAATGCCGAATTTTTGGCAAAAAAAATATCAGAGTTGAACCTTCCATTTAAGTATAAAATTCAATTTACAAGCATTTATAATTTTAATAATAAAAACTATGCTAAACTTTTGAAAAACAAGCAATTAAACAAATTAAGCTTAATAATAAATGAGCTTCTTAGCACATTTTAATGGTTAAATCTTTATTTATTGAATTTTCATATTCTTTTCCTTTAGTCGAGAAATAATTGAAATTGCAAAAAATTAAAAATAAAATTTCATAAAATTTTATTAATTAGTTTAGAAAAAACATAATGCAAGCTAAAATAGTGCAAATCACAGATAACTTATTCATTTCAGATTACATTTCTGAAGAAAATTTCTTTGAATTGGACCATTTGGGAATAAATGCGATAGTTAATCTCTCACTAAAAGATGATTATGATGCCCCTAGTGAGATTAATTATCTACATGTAGGATTTCCAGATGGGAGCTACATTCCCTATGAAAAGCTTGAAGAAATATATACATTTATTCATAGGGAAAAACAAGAAGGTAAAATATTAATTCATTGTCTTGCGGGGGTCTCAAGGAGTGCAGGGATACTTATTGGACAATTAATGATAGACAATCCGGATTGGACCTGGAATGATGCATATAATTTTGTAAAAGAAAAAAAGTGGATAATGCCCGCAAATGAAATTAAAGAAAGTATTAAGGATTTTATTAGTTTTAAAAGAAGAAATAAGCTATGAGTTGAATGGGATAATTTTTGAGAGCAACTTGATTTTAAGGATTTACCTTTTAAGAACTCTAATGGTGAAATAAGCTTATATTTCATCTCTTTCTCAAATGAGAAACATTTAAATAAAATAAATTATGATATTTTTAATATCCAACAGTGAAAAAAAGGTAAATTTATATGACTTTACTTCCCATTGATTATGTAAATGGTATATCTAGTTTAATTTATGGAGCAACTAATATTATTGTAGGATTAATAATTGCTTCGAAATATTTTAAATTAGGAGATAAAAATTTTCTTTTTATTGGATTAGGTTTTTTTGGATTAAGTGAGGCATGGATCCCCAGCGGTATTAGCTTTTTATGGAACTTAATGTTCAATAGGGGCTTAACTTTAGAGAGTTATGTTATTATTGGGAATGTTTTTATTCCACTTTGTCTTTTACTCTGGTTAATTGGAATTTCTAATTTAATGAATGTTAAAAGAAAAAAATTGATAAAATATTTTTATATTGCCATCGGTATCTTATTTGAAATTATATTCTTCTTTTTATTGATTCTATATCCATCTTTAATCGGAGATTTCAGCAAAGAATCACCAGCTAACATTGATTTTGAATATAGAACTTTCATTTTGGGATATCTTCTATTCTGTGAATTAACAGTATTAATTTCAACAAGTTTGTTTGCTCGAAAGTCAATACAATCAAAAGAGAAAAGGATAAATCTAAAAGGAAAGTTTATATTAAGTTCAGTAATTTTATGGACTATAGGAGCAATTTTGGATACTGCTATTCCATTGAATTTAATAACTCTTCCAATAACAAGGATAATGCTTGTTACGAGTGGGATTTTAATATATATAGGATTTATTATGCCTCCAAAAATAACAAAATTCCTGCTAAGAAAAGAATTTAAATCCTAATATACTATAAGCATAAAAAAAATCGCTTGAATAAGAAAAATCCATTTTTTTTTAGTTCAATTTATTTTCTGAAATAAACTTTAGTAGAGAATTTCCTAAATGGAAGTGGTAATTTATACTGTGGATATCCCTTAGTTTCTTCATCAAGCATCTCAATTAATTCTTTTAACTTAATTCCATTGATTTGCTTTGATGTATTCTTTTTTGATTCGAATTCTTGACCAACTAATCGCTTCCGAACAGAAACTGTCTGATTTTCCTGCTCTCTACCCCCAATAATTATCGTGTATGGAATCCAATCTATCTCCGAGCGTCTAATTTTCTTTCCTAATGTTTCATCTCTATCATCAAGATCAGCTCTATAACCTTTTTTATTAAGCTCGTTAAGGATTTCTTCTCCATATTCATTCTGTTCTTCACCAATAGTTAAAATTCTGACTTGAACAGGTGAAAGCCACGTTTTAAATCCAGGAACAATGTGATCTATTTCTCTTTCCGCTATTTCTAATAATCCCCATAAGATCCTTTCTAGACCACCTGATGGTGAATTGTGGAGGATAATTGGATGCTTAACTTTCCCATCCGAATCTTCGAAAGAGATATTGTATTTTTGACGCTTTTTACCATCTTGTTCTATATATTCCAAAGAACTTTCAACATCGATTTGAATAGTTGCTAAAGTTGCTGATTTATTTTGAGCAGAAAGCACAGCTCTTTCAAATTTCAATATAAAATAGTAATATCTATCATCCCATAATTCCAATAGTGCTGGTTTATTCTCCGATTGTACTAAATCCTTAATCCATTCTTGATTTTTTTCATAAAAATCTTGTGTAGTTCTAAATATTATATAGTCTTGTATACCTAAATCTTCCATTATCGATTTATCTAATTCATATTGTTTCTTAAACTCAGTAATGGATGAGGGTAAATCCTTGCAGAGCGTATGGAAATCAGGCATTACAAATGCTCTTAAACGTCGAAGACCACTTAATTCTCCTTCTTGTTCCCTTCTAAAATCATACTGTTCCCACTCATATACTCTAAGTGGAAAATATTCAGGTCTTAAATTCATTTTACTAAACATATCAAACTGAAGGAAATCTGCGGCAAATCTTAAAAGGTATCTATCACGACCCGACTCAACCCAGTAGGTTCTTGCGGGAAAGCGTGCAGTTTGAGCAGTTAATTTATCATTCTTTACTGTATACATTAATGGAGTATCAACTAAAATAGCTCCAAAATCAATAATTTTATCCTCTAAATATCTCTTAATGAGGTTTTTTATTATCATACCCTTAGTATACCATCTCAAATTACCTGCATCAGTATTAGGGTCAAAATCCACTAATTCAAATTTTTTCATAGCTTTAATGTGGGCAGGTTCTTCAGCTTCCTCCGAACGGCGGCTCCCGAGTTCTGAATGTAGGAAATAATGAAAATCTTCATCTTCTATTTCAGAAAGGGGGATGTAATTTCCATTATCATCAAATTCAATCTTAAGCTCTTTTCCATCGGGAGTTAAAACCCTAAATTCTGCACTTTCTAAATGTTCTTCTGGTTGTATGTAGAGTTTTACATCTCTATGCATTTCTGCCAATTCATGTCCTAAACAACTTAATTTAAAGGATTTGTACCAACCAAAGGGTGAGAAACTTGCTTCAATGCCCCTTTCCTCAAGCTTCTCAGCGATCTTAGGGCAAACGTGCATAGATCTGGGATCATTACTCAGAAATTTACTTAAATGAGCCCAAGGATAAACTAAAACGGAATCAACTCTATATTTTGTATGATCCTTTAGAACTAATTCTTTTAATTTTCTTTTATTTCCCTTTTTTTCTCCAGATTCGATTTTTCTATTGTATTCTCTAATTTCTTCATTATCTTGTCGAACTTTCTCTGGAAATTCTGTGATTGAAAAAATTGCCTCTTCAATTACATCAGCAGCTTGCTTTGAGATAACATCAATATCATAAGTATCTTGATCTTCTACTGAAATAAAAGCGACTAAAACATGTCCCGAGATACTTATTTCATCCTTTTGAAATTTTTGTGGATTTGAAGTGGCTTCCTTATGTTTCTCAACTTCTACTCCATCTGAATGAATTAATAGAATCTTCATTTACTTCACATTTTTTCCATATACTTAGTAGATTAAATCCTTTATTAATTAAAAAGTCTTGTTCTTGGTTTAAATGGATTTTTGAGCTAAAGAAAAGATATTCACTATAATTCACTCCTTTTCAAAACTTTTCATAACATTTATAAAAAAGTTAAATAACTGAGAGATTTGTTTTACTCTTTTCAAGTTGAAAATATACCTTTATTATAAAAATTAGTGTTAAAATGACTAAAAAGGAACTAATAAGAAAAGGCGCAGTGAAACTTATATATTGATAGGTAATCCCTGCTACTAATGGTCCAGGAATAAAAGCAAGACTTGCAGCCGATTGAGTAATCCCCATATATTTTCCTTGTTCCTTCTCACTTGTGGTTTTTGATATTAATCCTGGGATAGAAGTCCTAACAAATCCACTTCCCGTTGATAAAATAGTAATTAAGATATAAAATAAAATAATATTTTGTAAATATGGCATTAATCCAATTCCAAGAGAAATTGAAATAATTCCAATAATAATTAAAAGTAATTCTCCAATAACATTTGAAAGCTTTTCCATGAGGAATCCTTGAGTTATAAATTGTAACACGCCAATAAAAACGAAGACAAGCGAAAGATCAAATTCTGTAAAACCGAAAAATTCTTGAGAAACATAAGGGACCAAAATCGGAATTGCGGCATAGGCATAACTTACCACGAAGAAAGTAACCAATAATGATGGAATAATCGGTTGTTTAATTGCATTTTTAAGACCTTGGAAAAGATTTTTTTCTTTATCTATCAATTTCTTCTTAATAGACTCACTTATTTCAATGGTTTCAGGCAAGAAAAAATAAGCAAAGACGAGATTAATTAAAGTTAAAGATACAGCCAATAAACCAGAAGCCCAATATCCAATAAAGGCCAACGCTGCTCCAACAATAGGACCGATTATGACTCCAGCAGAAAATGCGGCTCTAACTTTGCCTAATCCGGGAGTTCTTTTCTTATCACTAGTTATATCAGACATATAAGCTTGAGCTATAGATACTTCTGTAGCAATCCCCGAAAGAATTCTTGAAACTAATAAAAACCAATAGGATTGAGCGATTGTGAACATCAAAAAGCTGAGGCTTGATAGTATTATTGATGCAAGTAGCAATTTCCGCCGTCCGTAAATATCAGAAAGGTTTCCCATTATTGGTGAAAAAATAAATTGCATTAGGGCAAACATAAGCATTAATAACCCTAATCCCGCAGCTCCAACTCCAAAAGATGCTGAGAAGAAGGGCAATAAGGGTATCACCATAGCATAACCCGTTGCATCAATGAATACAGTAAACAGAATTATGGATCTCTTTAGACGTGAAGATTCTGAATTAATCTGGCTCAATTTATGTGTCTCAACCAAATAAAAATGAGATTATTTGGCAATATATTAACTTATTATCTTAAATCATGGAAATCTTAAGAAATTTTTTATATTAATTATAATTACTAAAAAATGAACTAAGAATCTATGGAGATTAACCCATTAGATCTTTCATTCTTAAGCAAATATCGTTAAAAGTCCTAGGAGATCCACGATGAGACGTTCTCCTTATTAAACTATAAACTCCTTCTCTATGACATTGCTAATGTTCAGAGATATCGATCTTCAAAAACAGCATTTATGAACCCATTATTAATGTTTTAAGGCTAGATTTTATTAAACTTTATATAGACCTATTCCTAATTATATTTAATACATTATAAAAAAATATTAAAATTTAAAATTAAAAAAGTGGAGGAATAAAAAATGGTAGACACTTTATTTGTGAAGAGCAAGATTCGTGAATACATCAATAGTAAAGACTGCAATACAGGTGGAGAAGTTGTAGATGGAGACGTTCTTAATGACAGAATAGTTGATATTCTTGATAAGGCAATTGCGAGAGCAAAAGCCAACGGGCGAAAGACCGTTCAAGAAAAAGATTTATAAGTAGATTTATTATTGCTCTCAATCGCTATAAAAGGTAAAATAGTTTTAATAATAGATTTTTTTCTTACTATTTTTTTATTTTTTGATTAATTGAATAAACTCTTCCAAATTAATCTGATTAATTAAAATTATATTTTATAAGAGAATAGGTTTAATTTAATATATTTAGAAAAATTAAAAGATAAATCCCCTAAGAATGAAGAATTAAAAAATTCACTAAATTAGGATAGTCTTCCTTTTTAAATAAGAAGATTGTTTTCTTATTATTACACACAATCTTTTAATAGGAACAGATTGAATACTATTCCCCTCACAAATCGCCTAATGTAATAACTCCTTTTAAACCCCGGAATGAGTATTTAATCATCCTAGTTTTTTATTCTTTTTCTACTATATTTTCAAGAAATTAAAATAGGGGAGTTTATGAATTTTCCTCAGAATCAATTTCTTTATCAATAATAAATAAGCCAATTGATAATACGCTCTTTAACCGCTCCAAGTCTTCTTTTAATTGCTTTATACGATCATAGGATCCTGATACTGCGATAATTTCAATACATTTTTCAAATTTTATATGTACATGCATCGTGGATATAATAACATCATTAAAATGGTGTTGGATGTCATTACTAAGAATAAGATCCGTTTGATGTACGTTTGCATAAATAGCTCTGGAACTGAAATCATGATTATGTTTTTTTGGAGTTTTAGAATCATGGCCTTTCTCTGGGGTATGTTCATGCGTTTCTTCGAAATGTTCATGACTCATAATCATTGTTATACATCCAACGACATCTCCAGGGGTTTTATTTATATTTTCTTCAATAGAAAGATATTTATACATAGCCTTACGAACAGCATCTGAACGAGAGATATCTAATCTTTTTCTAAATTTTTCAAATTCATTATACAACGATTTAGGTAGCGAAATTGTAAATCTTTTATATTCTTCATTCATCTATTTAATTTTTCCCTCCTTAGAATTTACTAATGAAAACTGCAATCGGCACAGAGGCCTCACGCCATTTTGCGATTTTACCAGAATATTCAAAGTTTAGCTTTGAACGACCATGATCTCCCAAGATAATCATAAGTGAGCCTTCACGTAATTGTTTATAATTATTTTTTATCCATTTATCTGTTCGATTGATTAATTTTTCAATTAGTTCTTCTGGAGTGCGTTGCTTCAATCTTTGCTGCTGTTTATGCAAGTTCTCGAAGTCTAAATAATGCATCCATGAGAGGTCATATTTATTAATTGTCCTGGCAGATTCAATCCAAGTTGACATATCAGTGTCCTTTGCTTTGGATAGTGTGCCTCCATCATATCTTTTTAGGTCCTTCTCTCTTGCAACAAAACAAGTTTCTTTTTCATGTTCATTGATGTATTTTAAGAAATGAAACCCGTTTGGTTCCACCTCAAATCCCCCAAACATTAATTGGTGCAATACACCAAGAGTATAAGGATTTTGAGTTGAAAGTAAAACCATTACTTCCGAATGAGTAATGATAAACCGTGGTTTAAAATAAGTTATTTCAAATAAGCCAAAATTGTCAATTAAATTAATGGAAATCCGCTTCACATCTTTATATCGCTCCACAATTGAGTCTATCGGTTTTGGAATGGTTTCCAATGGGGGTTTAATTCCTAAGATCTTAAGAATTGTAGCAGGTAATTGATTGAGATATGCTTTTTTAGATTCAAGTCCACTCAATTTGATATCGACCTTAAATTTTTAAAAAAAATTCCATTTCATTATTAATATAAAACAAAATCAATTTAATTAAATTAATTTTTATGCCAAATTTTCAAGGCAATTAAATTGAATATAAGTTCTCGTTTAAAAGGATTAAATTACAACTAATATTAAATCTTAGTATTTTTTTTTAATATTCCTTTTTCCCAAGTTTAAGCTACAAAGGATACTTCCCGTTCTTGATTAAAGTTATTTGATATCAATTATTATATATAGAGAGATCATTATCATTCTTAAGGGTTTTAATAAGATTTTATGAAAATATTAGTCATAAGCGATGGTAAATACGGAGATAGGGCAGCAAAAGTCATTCGCAAAAAATTCCCTCACACCCAATTTATCGTTATAAAGGAAAGAAATGTCAATAGTTTCATTGATAATGTAAATCTTAGTGAAAATCTAATTGAGAAAATTAAATGGGCGAATCTTCTCATTAGTTATGTTCGACACCCCGATGTGGTAATGGAAATTTGTGGATATAAGGTACCCATAATTATAGCTGTTGATTTTGGGAAAGGCTTTCTGAAGCAAATTCAAACAATAAATCCTAAATGTATTATGCCAGAATCTATGTGTAACGTGAAACCAAATACTGGTATAGATGAAATCGATCTATATTTCAGTCAATATGGAATCCCCCGCTATCAAGTTGAATTGGATGCTTCACGAGGAGAAATACCCATCATTAAAAATGTAAAACTTCTCGTAGAAAGTCCATGTGGGGCATCGGATGTTGCATTAGATAAATTGATAGGAAAAAAATTGATACCAGAAACTATTACTTCTTATGGGGTAAATATAAGAAATGAATGTCGGGAACCTATCTCTGTTATGCTTAAACATAATGATATTGCTGATTCTTCAGCTTCATTACACCTAATCCAATTACTTGACGCCTTAGAAAAGACTGCACCCCATTATTTTAATTCAAATAAACAACTAATTGAATACGCCAAAAAAAGAAGACAAGAATACAAATGCCTTCGCCAAGCTTCTGATATATTTGAAGAATAGGAGGTTAGATTTTTCCTTTTAGAACATAAAACCTTTACCACTAGAGTGCGAGAAAGCACCGTCCTCTAGGGCGGTGATGAATCGCATACATTTCATAAATGATTAATTCAACACCCCCAATATATTTAGAAAGAATAAAAACAATATTAAAAATGATGAACGAGAACCAAGTTCATCATCAACCGTAGGGACTACGGGGGTTAGCGTTTGGAGAGGATGTAAGACTGATGTTAGGTCAGCAATTCTCGATGAATTACGAATCCATCGCCCTTTATTTTGGGCGTGGTAGTTCAAAAGAAGAAGATCTTAATTAGTAGTAATTAAATCCTTATAGATTTCTTTATTTCAATTTTAAGAAAAAAATTAGAAAGGAAATAAAGAGATATTAAAGTGGGATTTAAATTATTACTTATCTATCATAGTATAATGTATTTTATATTTTTTAATCTTAGTTTGACAACAATATTGCTTGTATTGAACATAATTAACTATGTACTAAGAGTAAAAGAATACAATATAAATTACGTAAATTATATCATA
>SDNL01000104.1 GCA_004524365.1 Promethearchaeota archaeon
TCCTTATTGTTATATGTTTAGATTAACCTTCGATTTTACGCCTCTCTCGGTATAAAAATTAAATAACAAAAAATATAAAAGAAGGTTAGTTAATATTTAATATTATATTTTATATTATATCTTAACAAAAACATTTATTAATTAATGATAAGGTGTTTCTGAACGTGTCTGATGAATTGTTTGTAAAACGCGTGTTTGAAATCATCAATGAGATGAAGATTCCGCTCATAGATGAGCGTGTATATGATGATGTCAAAATTAGCGCAAAAAATGGAATCATTCATATTAGATTTGAATTTCGTGAGGATGAAAACGTCATACGTGGCTTTCTGGGGTTAGCAGAATACTTTCATACGGTAATCATCAAAGATGAAAATCGGTTCTTTATTCCACATGATAATTGCCTTTTTATCCTCGAAAACGCATAATACATAAGTTTTTTTTCCTTTTCCTTTTTTGATATTTATATATTATATTTTTAATCTTTTTGGATAGAAAGTTCTCCTTTACTTTATTTTATCAAACTAAGTGCTACTATTTTATCATCAGGAAGATAATTTGGGACTATACAGCGATACTAACTGATAATCAAAGACTCGTTTTACAAATAGTTCATCAGATCTATTTTCAAGGAATAAATATAGCTTTTTAATCCATTTTAAGAAAAATAGCGTTCAATAATCGCGTTCGCACCATCCGAGAAAACCGATGTCTCACCCACAAACCCCGAGAGTTCATTGTGATAGACTTTTTCAAAGCGTTTAATAAATAATTCACTTTTTTTAAACAAAATAGGAAGATATTTTTCTGCTGTAAGCGCAACAATGATGTCAGTTCCATATGAAAAATAAATAAACACATTTCCTTTATCGATTATGCGTAAATTTTTCTTCTCATTGGTGATTTCAGAAATTAATCCCATAATACCAGATAGACCACCGGTTATGATATCCGCGGAAATATTGTCGTTTCGTTCTTTCATTGAAAATCGTTTAGAATGAAGGCAGACAGAATTTTTATTAAAGACATAGAGAGTCCTAAGGGCTTCTGCCCAGTCTGCTTCCTTACTCGAAAATACTTCTGGTAAAGGCATAATCCAAACGAGCAGAATAATTAGAAGGAAAGAATTGATACCTGTATCAAAAGAGAGAGCCCACCACCAAATTTCGGGATTTATAACAAATAAATTAGTGAGAAAAGTATGAATAAATAGTCCGAAAAGATATCCGACAATTCCAAAAAACAAGAAAATGGCCGAGATTCTACCACGAAACTTTAATGTATCGCGTTGTGTTGAGAAATCGCCGACGAAAGTAAAAACAATCAAAAACATTATAGGAATTGCAATTGTGATAAAGATTCCCGCATATATTTCCTTTAAAATTGATGAAAAAATAATGACTGTGGAAATAGTAAGAACAGAGCCAGATAAGGTCCATTTTCGACCCATGTTGTCCAATAAAATTCCAGTGATACCAATAAAAAAGAGAAGGATGCTAAAAAAACTTAGGGGTTCTGAGAGGATATTATCAATACTGGAAGGGAAAGCATTACCTACCACAAAACCAAGGGTTAAGAAAGCAATAAGATATCCAATAATCGAATGGGTAGAGAGATTTTCAAAAAAGTTCTTGTCTGCCATTGAGAGTCGCTCTTCGGTTTCAATATAGGTATATTTTTGAGAAATTTCATACACACTAATTACAAAGATAATATTAATTACGATACCTAATAAGAGATTTCCCTGTAAAAGAAGCAAAAGAAACTGTGCGGGAATGAACGATAAGAGAAGTAGATATGAATAAAGTCGTCCTCTATTTAATATAGTGGTCTCATGAGTTACAATGGTTAATACATCGATTAATGACAATCCTAAAGAGAAAATGGTAATAGAAATACCGATTGCCTTCGAAATAATCGTGGGAAAGAGCAAAATAAACATTCCCACAGGCGGCAGAATAGTGATGAAGACTAAAAACCGCATTCTCCGTTTTACTAAATCAATAATATATCCTCCAAATGAAAAAGTGATAAGAAGGGTAACAACTGCTACCATTCCTAATTGGATTAGGACTAACTCGGAGGAAATATTCATAAAATAGACAAGAATGAACTCAAAATTAAATATAAGAATAAAAAATCCTATCAGCAGGTAAAAGAACCCGCGTAAACTAATATCAATATCACGAATAAAAACCTTATTAAACCAAAATTTTAATTTATTGGACCCCAAAAAACCACATCTCCAAAAGAGATAAATAATAATGATAATAGTAATATTAAATAATTTTTGAATTTAATTGCTAATATAAGAATTGTTTAAATTAGAGGTATTAAAAAAAAGAATCCCAATGATTTATGCGGATTTTTTATTAGAGGCTAAATCTTGTGACTAACAAAGCTCACCATTTTCTTTATAGCAATCAATTAGAGAGTCCATATGCTCTAAATAGTCTAGCATAGAATCATACCATTTATCAAGGAGAAATCGCATTCTTTCCTTGACGAATTCTATATTTTCTGCATTATAAATAAACAGATACCCGCGTTTCTTGGTGTTGGGAAGATTTTTTAATTTAGAATATCTTTTAAGCGACATTGATTGCCGCTTAATTAGATTTAGATCACGTAAAGTCTTTAAGGCTCTCTGAATGGTGGACCTATCTTTATCAAAAAAGGTAGTCAATTCAGTTGTGCTATTATCCTTATTTTTCAAAAGATAAGCAAAAATTCTAGTTTCTAGCTGATTTAAGCCTAGAATACAACAAAATAGCCTATCGCTCTTAAATAATTCTTTTTCTTTTAACTTTTGATAATCTAGTTGTTCAATTTCGTCTAATTGCTTAGTTATACTCTTTATGGTAATTACACCTTTGATTTAATTTTATGAAGTAAGGTTTTCATAGCATGATAATTCAATGCCCCTACCTTTTTATGAATAACCTTACCATTTTTTATAAATAATGTAGTAGGGATTCCAGTAATCCCGAATCGTCGGGCAATTTCTCTATTTTCGTCCACATCTACCTTTGAAAAAATAACTTCATTTGAATACTCTTGTTGAAGTCGTTTAAAAACAGGTGCAAACGACTTACAAGGCGCACACCATTCTGCCCAAAAATCTATCACCACAACATTTTCAGGGTATTTTCTTACTAAATTATCAAACTCTTGGGCAGTATTCAAATGGATGATATCATTCGGCATGGAACGCATCTTCATATAGCTTTCAAACTTCTTATTTCTTAATTCTTCTAGCTTTTCATCAGACATTAATACCAACAGCTTGTTTTAATTGAATAATTTGAGTGATTCAGTTTTATAAAGTTGTGTTTAATCTTATCATTACTAAATGAAAAATGATTTAAAAAAGTTATGAACGGATGATTCACAATTTAAGATTTCCATTAAATAAAAATCAATAATATCTTATTACGAATAAACGGGGATTTTAACAAAAAAAAAGAATTTTGGGGGTAATAATGTGTTCAAGATTGAAATAAAAGTAATTTTCTTAACTAATTAAAGAAAAAAGTAAGATAATTAAATTTATTTACTAGAAAGTGTAATTTTTATTTGAAAAATGCAATAAATATTTAAAAAAGATTCAGCTAAATATGAAGATACATTCAGTATTTATTTTAAAAGAAACGGGTACATCCATCTATCATAGAAGTTTTAGCAATGAAGTTGAGTATGATATTAATTTTATTACTCCATTTTTTTCAGCTATTTTTAGTTTTTCTGATAAAATAATTTCAAGGAAATTAGAAGAATTAGAAATGGGTGACCTTCGTTTTACTTTTCGGACAGAGGAGGATCTCATTTTTACTATTCTAAGTGACTTATCTGTTTCAATATTATTCATAGAGACAAGATTAAAACGAATAATAAATATATTTAAGCAAAAGTTTCCAAATTTTAAAAAAATGAAGGACTATCAAGAAATCGAGGATGCTGATTTTGATGAGCAAGTAGATTCAATAATAACGGGCAAGGCCGAGCTTTTTAAAGGTGAAGAAATCTATAAGAAAGTTATTAATCTTTTCAAGGATTTTCAAATGCAGAATGAGATTATTGGCGCAGCCGTTCTTTCGACGGAAGGAAATATTATCTTTTCTTCTCTTCCTAACCAGATCCTCATCCGTTCACTTAAGGAACTAGAGATTAGATTCAAAACAGGAGTCGTTGATATGCCAGAACTGTTTTATAGTTTAGGAAATGGACAAAAGGTCTTCTCACGAATGGTAGAGGTGGATCAAGGAAACCCAGGAATGGGAGATTTTGTGATTACCTTATTATTCGAACAAGGTATCCCATTAGGCATCGCAGAATTGCAACTTAATAAAGTTGGAGAGAAGATCCTCGAACTTGTTTAAGGGAAGAAATGTTTTAATTCTCTTTTTAATTAATATTGATATAATTATTTCTCAACCATAATAAAGAGTGTTGCTAAATGTATGATATAATTGTGATAGGATCCGGTATTTCAGGAGCCAGTTTTGCGCATCAAATTGTAGAGAATGCTAAAACTTTATTGATTGAAGCTAATGAAGGAATAGATCTCCGTACAAATGTATTCCCAGAGCATAACCGAGAATATTTAAATGGAATTAATATGGAGAACCATGATATTTTCCCTTGTAATCATAAAAAAACACGGTATTTTCATAAGGAGATTAAGGGGGGTATTGATTCCGATGAATTTGGAGAGCCTCTTGGAAAGATAGTATATACTGAGCGTTTATTGGACACATTTATAAAACAGTTCGAAGAGAAAGGCGGAACAGTTAAATTTAACGAACGAGTAAAGAATGTTCAAAAAAATCCCGATAAAGTTCAAGTATATACAAACAACGGGGAAGAATATTCTGCCAAACTCTTAATTTTAGCAACAGGTTCTCGCGGATTTGATCTACAAAGAAAAGTTGGATTTGAAACTCCAGATTCATATCTAGGGATATACACACATTTGAATGGATCCGAGAATCAGATAAAGGAAAATTTCGATTTTGATTATATGTTTCATTTAAACCCAAACATTGGACAAAATGGGCCTTTCTTTTTTAATGTTGGAACAGACCGAGTTTTAACTGGATTTTTAGGTAATGCTGGAGATACAGAAGCCCAATGTATCAATAAACTGGATAGAATTTTACAAAATTATAAATATATTCAACCTAATATAAAAGGATTGAAATGGGATAAATCCGAATTTGTCACTGGAGAGATTTCCAAACACCCCATAACCGAGTTTACACAGGACAGAATGATGGTATTAGGAGAAGCGGCAGGTTTAGTCACGGCGTTCTTTTATGAAGGACTTTTTTCAGGATTAGTCTCTGCTAACCTTGCAGCAAAGACAATAAAACCTCTATTAGCAAATGATTCAAATTTTGCAAAAAATGAATTAAAGAACTACAAAAAAGAAATACATCGGATTCTTTTAGATAAATACTATAAAAATGGAGAGGGGTTCGAATATATATTCTATAATACTGGTTCTACCACGATTAATAAAATTTGGAAGGTATATATTGAATTTGTCAATGAAAGTAAAAGATTACGGAGAAATATCTGGGATGCTCATAGAGCGCCTCCAGAAGGCTATGATCTTGAAAAGGATAAATGGGCAGGACGACAGATTTTTAACCGACTCTCCTTTACGGATAAAATTTCATTAGGATCCAAATTCTTAAGTGCCCTAATGAAAGTCTATTAATGAATTTCATCCTTGACTTGGTTTAGTTCCTCCAAAAATGGCGTAGTGAAAATATTTCCACATTACATCCACATTTTCTAAACCTATTTCTTGAAGCATATCGAGTTGGGGTTTTAAAGGTTTAAGAATCCCCGGATGATACATTTGGGGTAAAATTGACTCGTAGACTTCCTCATATGTATAATATTCAAGTTCATATTCAACCCATTTTTCAACATAAATTTCTTCAAGCCATTCAGACGGCGCCGAAACAACATCTGCATTTAGAAAAATCCCGTCTGGAACAAGAGAGTTATAAATTTTTGTATAATTTTCGATTTTCGCCAGATCTTCTTGTATATGATGGAGTGCCAAAGATGATACGACAGCATCAAAATTATCATCTGGGATATAATTTGAAAAATCAGATACAATATATTTGATGTTTGAATAATTTTTAAGTTTCAATTTAGAAGCCTTTATCATTTCTTCATCAATATCAAGACAAGTAATCTGTGCTTTAGGATATCGATTTTTGAGTCGAAGTGCGAGAGTCCCAGTACCGCATCCCAAGTCGATTAGTTTTAAATCCTCTTCTTCCGAAAAGGGTAGAAGTGAGATCAGTGATTCTAAAATCTGGTCATAGAAAGGAATTAAAGTGTCTATTTTTCCATCATATTTATCAGCTTCCCATATATGTTTAAAATCTGCTGGTTTCATAACATACCTATTATTTAGACATTTAAGATCTATTAAAAATAAAAATACTAATGGAGATAAGGGGGATTTTTTAATAAATATTATTGTTTTATAAAATAATATGAAATGAATCTTGAATTAATTTTTAAATCGTAAAAACATAATTCATTAAGCTTAGAAAGCCCCAAAGATTTTTTCATTTATTAAAAGATATTTTTAAGGTAAATTAATTTGAATAAAGAAAGTTCAATTTATTTTAACGGTTCAATAATTACTCTAGAAGAAGAAACTCCAAATCCAGAAGCAGTAGGAATTAAAGGCGATAAAATCTTTAAAGTAGGAAGTCTTAAATCAGTAAAAGAAGCTATGGGAACTAGTGTCACCTTAATTGATTTAAATAGAAGAACGCTCTTGCCTGGTTTTATTGATTCACATCTTCATCCAATTATGTATTTGTTTTTCTTAATCAATCCCGAGCTCTCAAAAATTAATAGTATGGCAGAATTACAAAGAGTTCTAAGAGAGGCGGCTAAGAATAATGACCCTGATGAGCTTCTCTTAGGTTTGCGTTTAAAAGAAGAGAATTTTGATACCCCCCGATTACCCACTAGATGGGATATTGATAAAGCTTGTCCAGATACTCCTGTGTTTGTTTTAAGGTATGATGGACATATTGGAATACTAAACTCCATGGGATTAGATTTTGTTGGAATTGATGAGACAACTCCGGCCCCAGAAGGAGGGGAAATAAGAAGGAATGAAAAAGGGGAATTAACCGGTGTTCTTTCGGAGCAAGCAATAGGATTGGCATTATCAAAATATTCCCTTCCAAATCCCGAGGATTTTAATAAAGCAGCAGA
>SDNL01000011.1 GCA_004524365.1 Promethearchaeota archaeon
ATATATCATCCTCAGCCTTAAGAGAGAATATTATGAGAAATAATAATTTTAATTTAGAAAGGATTGGAAAATATTCTAAACAATTATTGACCTATGAACCATATAAAAAGAGAAAATTAAGAAACAACAAGGGAAAAAAACCAAGGATCGTTCGAGTTCTCTGTCAACGACCATTTTTCACTGGTTCGGGAATAAACTTAGTTAATTTAACGAAAAGAACAGCAAAAAAGGGATTAGAACAATTTATTATTTTTGGACACCCAGTTGATGAACCTAATCCGCTTTCTGAGATTATTGAGGAGGAAAATACATCACCAGTAAGATTTTCTGGAAAAAAATCTTCAACCAAGGCAGAGATCCCCTTTCCAGTTGCTGGAATGTCCGATCAGATGCCATACGGCTCTACTCGGTTCTCTACTTTTAATGAAACAATGCTGGAAACATATTTAAAAGGCTTTGGAAGAAAAATTGAAAGAGCAATAGATCAATTTAAACCCAATATTATACACTCTCATCATCTTTGGTTGGTTACATCCTTATGTAGAGTCCTAAATCCTCATATTCCCATTATAGCAACTTGTCATAATACAGGTTTACGACAGATGGAATTGGCATCTCAACTCCGAGACTTTATGATTAAACCTATAAAAGATCTTGATTCAATTGCAGTAATTGATACATCGCAGCAACGAAGAGTGGAAAAGATTTATGATTTTGATAGGGAAAAAGATAAACTAAATCAATTTTTACATATTGGACAAGGAATAAATACAGATATCTTTTGCCCCCCTCCCTCCCACATTCAAAGAGATAGTAAAACAGAGGAATTCACTATAATTTATGTAGGTAAATTAAGTTTTTCTAAAGGGGTTCCTCAATTAATTGAAGCTTTTAAGTTAATGTGTAAAAAAAAAGAGTATCAATGTAAACTCCTCCTTGTGGGTGCGGGAAAAGGCGAAGAGAGAGAAAGGATTTATGAAATGGCGAAAGATTTTGAAAATATATTTTTTTTAGGGCAAATTGAACAAGCAGACCTTTCTAAAAGATTAAAAAAAAGTGATTTGTTTGTTCTTCCCAGCTTTTATGATGGTTTTCCAAAAGTTTTACTCGAGTCTTTATCATCTGGATGCAGAGCGATTATTACAGACTTGCCTGGTGTGAAAGAAACATTAGAAAAAACTTGTGGAACAACAGATATCGTAAAATATCTACCCTTACCAGAAATGAAATCGATTGACCAACCCAAAGAAGAGGGGCTCCCAGAATTTGTAGAGAATCTTAAAGATATGATGAAAGAGCAGATAAAAAAGTGTCAGACGTCTAATAAAAATTTAGATTATGCAAAAAAAGTAAAAAATGAATTCAGCTATGAAGGATTATTCGATAAATATTTGGAGAAATATCGCGAGTTACTTTCATAAAGACCCTATTCTCTTTAATATATAATTATAGACTTTGAATGGAAGTTGTTTTTATTTATCTTATCTTTCTTATATTATTAATTATAGAATTAATTGATAAAATATGATGTTTGATATTCCCTTTTTTACTCAAATTGAAGAAGCGGAAAAGATTTTATTGTGCGGTGCGGGAGGGGGCTTTGATGTTCTTGGGGGTGTTCCGCTGTATTTTTATCTCAAAGAGTTGAACAAGAAAATAAGATTTGCCTCATATTCATTTACCGATTTTAATAATATTAAGGGAAAATTTATTAATGAGCACTGCAAGGTCATAAACTATGATACTCCTATATCGAGAGATTATATCTATTTCCCTGAAAAAATTTTAACAGATTGGTTTCACAATGAGCAAAATATAGATGTCCCAATCTACACGATTAAACGAATCGGACCGATGTTATTACGGAAAACATATGAAGTAATTTTTGAACATTTCAAATATGATACTATTATTTTAGTGGACGGTGGAACAGATTCCTTATTGCTTGGAAATGAGAATAAATTAGGGTCATTTTACGAGGATATCACTTCAATCATCTCGGTTGATAATTTAAAAATTGATAATATATATCAGACTTATCTAATGGTTATGGGTTTTGGAGTTGATGCTCATCATGGTGTGTCTCATTATGATGTCTTGAGTTCCATAGCAGATTTAGTGAAAAGAGACTCCTTCTTAGGAAGTTTAAGTTTAACTAAAGAAATGATGCACGTTGAAAACTACATATCGCTTATAGAGTATGCGAATCAAAAGCTCCCACACCATCAATCAATAGTCCACAATTCCATTGTTGATGCAATAAAAGGTAATTTTGGGAACTTTCACTCCACAGATAGAACAACAGGGTCTCACTTGTTTATTAATCCCTTAATGGCCCAAATTTGGTTTTTTGACACATTTCAGATGGTTCAAAGGATTCCTTATGCAAGGAAATTATCATCTGCGAGAGATCTGGATGAAGTTGAGAGGATAATAAGCGAGTTTAGGAGAAAAGTGGGAATTAAAAGAAGACAATCCATTCCATTATAATTATATGAAGTAAATAATCTAACTTATGAAAACATTGAAAAAAGAGTTGATAATGTAAGAGAGAGATTTAAAAATTCCCGTTTATTCTTCGTTATTCTTTAGGTTCTTCCTTTCCTTGCTTCTTCTTGGCTTCGTAATGTTCTTCGATATCTTCTTCGATCCATTCTTCTTTTCCTAAAAATGGGCTTCGCATCGAAAGACCAAGTTTTCCACTTCTGCCTCCCCCTAATGATACTGCTATAACTTTTGCTCTTACTGTATCATTAACTTCCAAAATCTTTCCTGTTTCTTTCCCAATAAACCTATTGCCAACTTGTTCGTAAGTAATATAATCATTACATACTTGACTTACATGGACTAATCCATCTAAGGGACCTAATCGGATAAATGCCCCAAAATCGACGATTTCGACGATATTTCCCTCCACAATTTCCGAAACAGTAGGTTTAAATGTTAAGATGGTAAACTCGACTTCATGAAAGGTATTCGCATTACTAGGTATGATTTGTCCTTGTGATACAGAGAGTACATCAACTACCGCAATTATGAATCCATATTCCCGCGTAATGATACCTTCATAATCTTCACTTAAAATTATGCGGGCAGAAATATCTTTTTCCTGCGAGAATAAAAAGGGTGGGATCTCAATTTTCCCCTCAAGTGTTATCAATTTGAACATTTTAATCAAATATTTTATGGTATTTTAAAAAATAAAGAGAATCAATTAGATGTTCTTCAAAATGAATTCTAAAATTAATAGTTTATGGTAGTTTAAAAAAAAGGGAAGTTTTTAAGGTGGTATCTTATTTAATTTATACTCTAAATAGTTCAAATCCCGTTCTAAAATACTAATTTGAGAATTTAAAGCTTTCAAGACTTCATTTCCAAGTGATCGTAAAGAATCATCGAGGATTTTATGATTACCTAAGTCTTTTAATATTGATTTTTCAAATTTATCAAAAAGATATGTGAGTGAATAGTTCTGCTCCACTTCAAATAAAATATCAAATCCCGTAGCTCCACTTAAAGCCATTTCCTTAATTTTAAGGACAGATTCCAGTTCTTTTTCTTTTTTTTTAATTTCTTCAGATATATAGGACATCATTATAAACCTAAACAGTTTTATGATAATAATATTCTTAATTTATTCACAAGATTTACTTAACTCTTTAGCTTAACTTCTATTCTAAATGATAGTATTTTACATCATTAATCATGTTAATCAACAAGATAATCTTAATCTTCACTTTTAACTTTTTGGAATTCATAGTTTCTTTAATTTAAAATTCGTTTAAAAGCGTCATATTTACAAATAGTAATAGTCAGATAATTCAAATCTCATCTTGGACTTATCTACGAATGAATTTTATAACGATTATTTTTCATCATCAGAACGATATCTCTGTTCTTTCCATGGATCTGCTTTATTTGAGTATCCTCCTCTCTCCCAGTATCCAAGGCGATCCTTCTTAAGAAAAGTGATTTTCTTGATCCATTTAGCACTTTTATAGAAATATAAATCAGGAATAACTGCTCGAACCGGTCCTCCATGTTTATCTCCTAATGGTAATCCATCATATCGTAAAGCCAAAATAGCATCTGGTGTTTTAATTTTGTTAATAGGAACGGATGTAGTGAAATTATCGTCCGCACACAAAAATTCAACAAATTGTGCTGATGATTTAGGCTCAACTATATCTATAAGAGTAGTAAATGAAATTCCAGTCCATTGTGTTTCTAATTTAGACCACGAAGTGACACAATGAATATCTACATGTATTATCTTATCCTCCAATTGGTTTAATTCTTGTAGACTCAATACTTTGGGATTTTTTATCTCTCCAGCTATTTCTAATTCATAATTATCACGAGTTACATGTGCTATCTTACCTTTTTGGAGAACAGGAAAACTATCTACTTCATGTTGACCCGGTGGTACTCTTGGTTTCCCATCATCTCTAAATTCTGATTTCATACATTTATGAAAAAATGCTGTAATCTAATTCTTATGCTTTTAATTTATAAATTTCCATAGGATATAGAATGAATGAATTGTTGAAAAACTTAAAACCATCCAATAATTAAGAAGAAGAATGTGAAGAATACCAATACGAATATTAGTCTTGTCTAAATTTAGATTGATTTAGATAAGTTCCGCAATTCGTTCTGTTGTTCGTTTACAATCTAAGAAAATTAGACCTAACCGGACATCTTTTGTAGTTGAGACTGTAAGTACGGCATTTGGACCAGCTTCCAGTACCAGAAGGATACCGTCATTGCCCTTGACCATAATTTGTTCCAGATCGCCTTTCTGCATTTCATGGGCAGCACGTTCTCCAAGTGAGAGAATTGCAGCCGTCATAGCCGCTATCCGCGTTTCGTCAATCCCTTGGGGCAAGGCAGAAGCAATTGGAAGCCCCTCAACTGAGACTATCGCCGCTGACTTCACTTCAGGAATAGATGCAAGCAACTGTTTTAGAAGACCATCCAAAGTTTTTCCTGTCGATTCTTCCATATAAATTTCCCAAAAATATTTTTATTTTATTGGTTTATGAATTAAATCTTTCATTCAATCTTAGAAAGATTGATTTAATTATATTATTATATAATTTAAATAATATTATATATAAAAACTTTTATGTAAGTGATTATAAATTTAAGATTCATTTTAATTGGAATTTCTATTAATCTTCTCATTGATTAGAAATGAATTTTTCTATTCTATTTAAGAATATTCCACAATATTTGACAAATTAAATATTTAACGAAATTGCGAAAGAACTCCCCTCCCTTTATTTAGGAAGAGGATGGATCTCGCACAGTATACACACATTTTAGCTCTTTTGAGATGTGAGAACACTTACCCCCTTAATTAAGGGTGAGATAAATCGCATAATATCTTCTACTAATTGAGGTGACTCCTTGCTTTTAAATATGTGGGTTCCCATATGGTAACCAATGAAAGGTGAATAGAAAGTGCAATTAAGTCAAAAAATTCGGATCTATCCCACGGAAGAGCAATTACAGGTATTATGGGATGTATCGGAAAAATGCCGTTTGCTTTACAATTTTGCACTTTCGGAACGCATTGAAAATTGGAAAGAACAAAAGGAAAAACCACAGAAGGAAAGGAACTACATTACCTACACCCAACAGCAAAACAAATTGCCACAAATTAAGCATAAGTATCCAGAATACAATAACTAATTCTAAACTAAGAGAATATTAAAAATTTTATGTGATTATTTATTCATTATATTAATTTTAACTACAATTTTTTGAGCTATGACGTATTGGAATTTGGTTGCGTTTACTTATAATAGTGTTTTATTATCATTATTTATCATTATTGCCGCTTTGATGATTTATATTGGATTAAGAGGAAGAAAAGGGAATTTTTATGGCTCTGTGTCTACAATAGTAAGCGCTATCTTTTTAATTATTTCTATTATCCTTTTAATGGCTTTCAGGGAAGATGATTTCATTGTCCATTACCCATTCAATGGATTCATGGTTTGGTGGTTTTTTATAGTGTTTGGGATATTTGCAGGGTTTGGGTTGCTTGTAAAGAGAATTGTAAGTAAAATTGAGAAGAATGAAAATAATTCTCAAAATGATATTTCGCGATTAAAAAAATTTATCTTAGATATTCGAAAAGAAACACCATATAGGGAACAAATCCCAATAAATATGGAGATTTTTAGAAAGAGTTTTCATTTAATTGGATTATTGTTTATTTTTGGATATTTTGGATTTTTCTTTCCCCCCATAACCGAATTAGCTAATATTGGGATTTATATCTTTATTGATACCACTAAAGCCTTATATAATTTACTATGGGGGAGTTTGTCTAATTACCCGTATTTATCTGGTGGTATCGAAGCGATTAATTATATTTCTTTATTTGCTCTCTTAGGTGCATTTATTTTTATGGTTATTTCGGACTTGATTAGAGTTCTCTGGGGCCCTGAATATTCAATTTTCCATTTTATTACTAAGTCTACCCTTAGAAATGAGGAGCGTAATGCTGTAGGTCCTCAAATCTATTTAATCGTTGGGGCAATCTTTACATATGTATTATTTTTAATTGGAATTGTAGATATTTTTGCATTTACAGCAGGTCTCCTCATTGCATGTCTTTCAGACGCTTTAGCGGCATTAGTGGGGCGAATCTGGGGAACCAAAAAAGTAATTTGTCCAGGGGGACATGAAAAGACTATTGAAGGATTTATTGCCGGAACATTAAGTGCGTACCTAATTGGTTTAATATTTTTAGGGCCTATTTATGCATTAGTCGCAGCAATAGTCTTTTTAATTACTGATTACGTTCCAATGCGGATAGCCGATAATTTTCTTAACCCAATTCTTATCCCATTAAGCATAATGTTGTTTTATTTAATTCTTCCGCTTCCCATTGGGTGGGTATTTTGAAGTTTTATATTTCTGAAACCTTTAAGTATTATAAAATTATTGTTAAATTAGTATCTTTAAAGAGGTTATATATAATATGAAGCTTGAGAAATTATCAACCACTGTAGTCGGCAGTTTTCCGCTTGAAAATACCGAAGAAAATTTCTTAAAAACAATTGATGATCAAATCAATATAGGAATTGATTTTCCTTGCTATGGACAGTTAATTAGTATGGTAGACCAATTTTTAGATCCTTTAGTTGATGAAAATGTAGGATTGAAAAAAGAAGAAGGGAAATATATAATTTCAGATAGTTTTAAAATACCTAAGGAACCAATTGCCTTGAAATACGGTAAATCAATGCTCAATTACCTAAATGAAAAGCCTTATCTAAAAAGCATGATAAAAGGAACAAAAGCTTGTTTAACAGGACCATTTACCTTAGCTAGTGAGATCATATTAACCCAAGATGTGGCTAAAGGTCTCAAACCAAGAATTTTTAAGGAACCTCGGGCAATTATGGTAGATTGGTTGGTAAATAAATTAGCGGAAATGATGGGTCAAATTGGGAAAGTATACAACGATATGGGTATTGATATTATTTCTATGGATGAACCTATCTTAGGTCTCTTAGTAGGACGTCGTATTATGTTCCATTCGAAAGATTTTATTATAAGAACCTTAAATACAGCTATATCTGGAATTGAGAAAGTCTCTTCAATTCATGTTTGCGGAAACCTTAGCCCCAATCTCCGCGACCTTCTTTTAGAGACTAATGTGAATGTATTAGATCATGAATTTCAAACTAATGCTCGAAATTTTGATATATTTGAGAGAGAGCATTTTCAGAACTCAGAAAAATATTTAGCGTTTGGAGCGGTAAAGACTAAGATAAATAAAGTAAAAGATGCGAAGATAAACGAATATATTGAGGATATTCCAACTATAAAAAGAACTATTCAAAAAGCAATTAATCTATATGGAAAAGAGAATTTACTTATAAAACCTGACTGCGGTTTTATGCCATTAAAAGATGCTTTTGGAGAAAAAATAGCCTATGAAATAACATTAAAGAAATTGAATAACATGGTTTTAGCTGTAAATTCTTTAAAATAATAAAGAAATTAGTTTGATTTTGAAGAATAAAATAGCAATAATCCAAATAATTGTGCTTAAGATAAATAAAAGATAATAAAAAGCAATAATTATCTAAAATACTGATGAATGAGTTAATAGAGGAGTTAAGGAGCATCAACTTAGCAATATTTGATTTAGACGGGGTAGTCTATCGAGGAATGGAGTTAATCGCCGGTGTAGATGAGATTATCCAAAAATTAAAAGATTTATCTATAGAAGTTGTGTATAATTCGAATAACTCCACGATAACTAGACAAATGTATGTAGAAAAATTAAAGAATCTTAATATTGAAAGTAAAATTCGCGACTTTTATACTAGTGCCTCGATCACGGCAGCAGAAATCACGAAACTTAAGAAAAATTCGAATATTTTTATTATCGGTGAGATCGGTCTTGAAAAAGAACTTGAAGCTAAAGGACATCGAATAATAAAGAAAAGAAAAAAATTTAGAGATGTTGATTTTGTAATCGCAGGATTGGACAGAAAATTTGATTACCAAAAATTAGCAATTGCTCAAAAATGTATTTTAGAAGGGAAAGCAGAGTTTTATGCCACCAATTCAGACAGTACCTTACCAAGTGAGGATGGATTAATGCCTGGTGCAGGAGTAATGATTAATGCGATTACTACATGTACAAATACTGAGCCAATAAAAATTTTTGGAAAACCTAACCCGTTTGGCATTAATTCTATTTTAGAAGATAGACAAATCAAGCCAGAAAAGGCGTGTATTTTCGGAGATAGACTCAATACAGATATATTGGCGGGTAATAGAGCAGGAATTAAGACAATTGTGGTTTTAACGGGCGTAGCAACACTAGACCAAATAAAGTTATTGAAAGCGGAACAGAGACAAAAAAATAATGATAAAATAGATATGCTACCTGATATTACTATTCAAAATTTAGACCAAATCTTTTTTAATGAAAAATTTTAAAATTAAACTATAAAATTATTAATGGATAAATAATTGTTTGAGAAGGTTAATTGATTTTTTTTCTTGTTTTTTACTTACGTAATGCATGAATTATAAATAATAATATTTCAGAAGAGGTAGATTTGATTTTTAAAGTTCCTTATAGCTTCAAAAATCAGATTTTATTACTATAAAGTCTCCGACAAAACAAAAGAACAGACTTTTCTTTCTAAAGTCTCTAATTGAATCGTAGATAATAAAATCTTAAAATATGGAAAATTTGTCACAAAAAAACCTGAATAAAATTCTTGGAAACAACTAAAAAATTTAATTAAACTAATAACTTTCTGCTATACGTTTACAATTTAATATTAATTATATCCTTAATTTTTTATTAAAATTTAGATATGAATCGATGAATATCAACCTATTAATATATTTATCTCGATTACTTAAGACGCCTTGAATCGTAAATGGTTTTATTATATCTTTGGAATTTATTAAAGCATATCGATACGCCTTAATAATTCTCTTGTTAATTCTTTAAATACGTCTTCTACGTTTTCTCCCGTCTTAGAAGAGCATTCCATGTGTTTATAACAATTTTGTTCTTCTTTTACTTGTTTTGCCTCTTCCTTTTTTACAGAACGTTTATATGCAAGATCCTTTTTTCCTCCTACCATAATAACTGGAAGAGTTTCTTCAGAATACTTTTTGGAATATTCAGAACTGAAGATCTCTAGCCAATCATCAATATGGTTGAGACTCATCAATCTTGTAATGTCATACATGAAAATTCCCCCAGAAGCCCCTGAAACATAGCTTGGTAAGAGAAATCGAAAACGTTCCTCTCCGCCAAAATCCCAAATTTGTAAGGTTACTTGCTTGCCCTCTACTTCTACATGTTTTACAAAAAAGTCCATTCCAACGGTCATTTTAGTTGTTTCTTCGAAATAACCCTCTAAGTAGCGTCGCACTAGTGTGGTCTTCCCTACACCTCCATCTCCAAATATGATTATCTTAAACAAAGCATCAGCGCCGCGTTTTGCTTCCTCTTTTTTTTGGCTTGAGTATGACATGTAAATAACATTAATTGTTTAGTCAATTATTATATAAATATATTATATTGATTCTTATAAATTCTATTTGGTTAAGATTTATTAATCCCGAATACATCGACAAATCTTATTTTATAATATAATTATCGGTGCTATTATAAATATTTGTCTTTCTTTATTTTTATAAGTTATCTTTATTTTTAAAATTATTATTTCCGAAGAATTAAAACTCATATGACTTATAGAATTTTTAAAACCTATATATAGCAGATAATAAATGCTAAGGAAAATGTCAAAAGGATTTAAATTTTTTTTTTTATATATTGACATGAATTCAAAATATCTTTCACTCGTTCAATATCAGTGCTATTATTATAAAAATTTATCGCAAATCGAATGAGTGTTTCTTTTGGGGCCTTTGGGTAGGTTTTTAACGTTGTATATATATTGTGTTTTGTTAAATATCGATGAATTTTTTTTGCTTTAATATGTTCAACGGTTATTATTCCAGATCGATACTTTTCATCTTCTGGTGTAATTATTTTAAAATTAAAATCATTAATCATCTCTAAAAATTCAGAGGTTAGATTGATTATTCTTTCTTGAATTTTTTTAATGCCAGATTGCATATTTCCTCCCCCAATCTTTTGTTTAATAAGACTTAACCCTCCCTTTAAAGTTAATAATGAAGCAAAATTAGGACACCCTCCTAATGAATCCATTGAGCGTGTTTTTTGAATTATATTTAAATTTTCATTATCCATAGCAAAAGGATCATCAACAGATAACCATCCTGTAAAAGGTAATTGATATTTTTCAGAAAGTTTTTTTTTAATTGAAAGAATTCCAATCCCATATCCACATCCAAGCCACTTTAACGCATTAGAAATTAAGACATCTATATTAAATTCTTGCATATTAATTTCGAAAACCCCAAAAGCCTGAGTTGAATTTACGATATTGATCAGATTATTTTTCCGACAAAATATACCTAATTCCTTTAAATCTTGTCGGAATCCATTAAATGACTGAACATGACTATGGACGATATATTTCGTGGCATTAGACACATAATTATTAAATGACTCAATCGGATACATTCCATTCGTATCCATTATTTTCGTACAAGTAAAACCAAGTCTGTTAAACATATGAATTGAGGCTGGGAATTCAATAGAAGGATAAAGAATTTCACCTTTGTCATTTTTAAACATATATGCGGTCGCAGCAATTCCTGAGCTGGTATTTACCAAAAACGCAATCTCTTCTGAGTCTGTATTAATATATTCAGCAATTAAATTACGAACATTCTCTAATTCGATGAAAAATCTTTCATGATTAATATCTCCGTACTTATACATTTGATTAAAATACTCTATTCCTATTTCATAAGCATTTCTATTCATTAAAGATGCTCCCGCACTTAGAAAATAGGTTAGATTATGCTTCTTAATAGAGGGATATTCTTCTTCTCGAATACTTTCCCAATTTACTGACATGTTTATTTTATATATTAGTTAATACTTTTATTATTAATAGATTCAATTATGACTGAAATACCAAAGCTCAAATAATTAAAAAGAAGATAAAGTAAAAAAAATATTCATAATTATAGAATTTAATACGTGTAGAAAATAATACAATTTTCTTTAAAATGAAAAAGAATCAACCCTCGAACGAACCAGATCTCAAACAATTAAATAGAATTATCGACCAAATCAAAAAGAGGGGTAATCTTGCAGGAGTTGTACTTTCTTATGAAGATGGAACACTAATTACTGATAATTTAAATGATAAGATTCAAAAAGAAATCGTTCTTAATAATTTTAACCCAATGATCGCTTCCGTCTTCAAAAGTGGTGAAAAATTAAGTCAAAAAGTGGCGGGAAGAAATTTAGTGAAAATTGTAGCACAATTAAGAAATTATTCAATAATAATTATTAAATGTGATGATAATGACTTGTTTCTTGCTTTATTAGTGGACCATTCTTCCCGAGTAGGGCCCTTTTTTGATGATTTTAATGAAAATATTAAGACGTTTATTCAAGAAATAAATAACTATATTTAATTGTTTTTTGATAAAAATTAGAAAAGAAAAAAGAAAATTTAATTAAGTCGCTTAGAATTATACTTCTCCGTCTAATCTCTTAAGATAATCGATACAAATTTGAGAAACTATTCCGAGTGCTTCGGGTTTCACCACATCGGGTGTATCAAGTCTTGTATGATAATAGGGGGCTAATTCATCAACTAAATTTAACCCTGAAATGGTGGTTGCTTTTATACCTTCTTTGCTGAAGGCAGCAGCATCTGTAGCACCAAATGGAAGTGATCCAATTTTATAATCAATCCCCGCATCTTCTGCTATTTCTTTAAGTTTCTCATAGATATCCTTATCATGATTAGCACCAACAAGCACTTCTTTATCAACAAAAATGATTGGTTTCGTATCTGCTACAGAATCTATATTAACCATCTTGGTATCTTCTTCTAGAAGTTGATCATAGTGTTTTTTTAAATATCTTTTGGCTCCGCGGAGTCCCGCTTCTTCTCCTGCAAACGAGATAAGATATACTTTTGTATGTTTAGGAGCAAATTCATCTTTATGTTCTGAAAGGTATTTTCCAACCCCAAGAACAATAGCTACACCAGATAGATTGTCAAATGCTCCAGGAACACTGTTATAGGTATGAAAAAGCATATAGGCTCCGATAATTGGCAAGAAAGCTAAGAAAATAATTCCAAAAATTAAAAAAACCAAATCAACATAAATATTTAACAGATTCAAGATTAATTTGATAATCGAAACTATAAATACAATTACCACTCCTCCGTAGCCTATATTGATAGTTATTTGTCCAATACGCTTTAAATAATAAAATAAGTTAAATTCATATGCAGAATCATGATGTGCCGAAATTATAACGGCTTGTTTCATATTATCTGATGGTTCTATAATGCCCACAATATTTTCAGATTCTTTTTTGGGAAATAGAAAGTCAAATGTCTCATGATATCGCATTACCTCCAGAATGAAATAGGAAACAGATAGCGTTAATAGACAAATTCCTATAATCATAAAAGTGGTACTCCAAATAGGATCAAATTTCAGAATGGCAAGATCCACTAATAAAGAAAGCCAATACATTATTATAGATACGAGAACGAGTGCTGCACCATATCGAATCCCTCCAAGGAAGGCGGTTGGACTTGCGATATATTTTTCCTTTCTTACCTCATCACAATAAGATTTCAACTCAGATTCTATCCTATCCCCCGCCAGTTTCTCTTCTTCTGCACCCGATTCTCTCGGACCAATTGTATCACAAATTTCTTTAATAAAATTATGCATGTATTCATTTAATTGTTCATTAACCATATTTAAGCCTCATTTTTATTTTTTATCCGTTTATTTTTTGTATATATAATAAAAATTAAGAATTAAGCTTATAAGAGTATTTTGATGTAGAAAAATTAAAAATATTTCATTTAAAGATTGATCATGAATCGTAACTATATGAAAAATGCGACCTTTAATGGAACATTTCCCTTTAAACCACATTTTAAGAAAATAAATGGATTTAAGATGCACTATGTCGATGAGGGAAAAGGAGCACCTATTATATGCTTACATGGAATGCCAACTTGGAGTTATCTTTATAGAAACTTTATAAGGGATTTATCAAATGCAAATCGAGTTATTGCACCTGATCATATGGGTTTTGGAAAAAGCGACATACCTTTAAATAAAGAATATAGGATGCATGAACATATAGATAATTTAAAAGAATTTTTATTAAAATTAGATCTATGGGATATAACTCTTGTCTTACAAGATTGGGGTGGACCAATTGGACTTGGATTTGCTGTAGACTTTCCTAATCGAATTAAACGTTTAATAATCATGAATACTTCAGTAGGCATTCTCAGGGATGATAAAAAACCTTGGTATGCAAAACTCGAAGAAAAAGGAATATATAGACAATTTATTATGAATATCGAAGCCATAATTAAAGCGGGCATGTATCATAAGAACCGAGTCACAGAAACCATGATTGAAGCGTATACTGCCCCATTTCCAAAAAGGAATTATTATATTGGAGCTTTAGCATGGCCAAAAGACATTCCCGTAGGAAAGAAACATCCAAGTGCTAAAGGTATGATTGATATTAGAAAAAATTTAAAAAAATTATCTAATAAAAAGAAAATCTTAATTTGGGGATTAAAAGATTCCATCTTTCCTGAAAGAGTGATCAATTCGTGGCATAAAATTTATCCAAATATACCAACTTTTAAAATTAAAGATGCATCCCACTTTCTTCAAGAAGATGCCCCAGAAAAAATAATATCTATCATTAAAGAATTCGTTTCTAATCAATAAAAAAAGATAATAGTCTTAAAAAATAATTAATATTTTATTGCCCTTCTGCAAGCTTTAAATAAACTCCGATAAGTAAACCTTATGTAATATCTCCAGTAATTAGCTCTGCTATTGATTGATTACCTAAAATCATCAAAAAACAGATTTACTAAAATTATTCTTCTTTAAATAATTAAAATCGTATTAATAGAAGTAAAACAAAATAAAAAATCAAAAGTGTGAAGAAAATGGTAAATTATAGATTTAGATTAACTGGTGTTCCTCCCGAACAAGCGATTAAGATGATTGAGCTGGATCCAAATAAAACTATACAAGAGGTAAAGAAAAATGTTCAACAAGAATATAAGCTTAATCCTATTTTAGCAATCCAGTTTATTTTTAAGGGAAAAGTCTTACCCGATACAATGCAATTTTCAAAAGTGGGGATTCATCCTAAGAAGGATGTCATAACAGTAATGGCCACTCAAGCAGGGGGGTAATTCTTTCAATTTTTCTTTAGTTTTTTTTAAACATTAAAAAAGAATTTGGATTCAAATAGGAGAATTTAGCTATAAATAATAGATATAACGGGTGTTAATAGAATTATAAAATATTATGCTAAAATAGAAATAACCCAAAAATATTAATCTAATAGAAAGATTAAATTTTTAATTAAAATCTACAAGAATTAATGATAACTTCATGAATTGGATTTATATAACAATATCGTTCTTAATGATATCTGTATTCAGCTTCAGTGTAGTTATCAGTAAAATAGGGAACCGTAATAGATATCAGGTAAACAAATATCTAACTCTAAAATTGGAGAATCATAGAACTTTTATCTATGTAAATAATAGGCGATTTACTCAGTGTATGTATCTATTAATGAATATACCAAAAGATAAAATGGAGCATTACAGTCAAATTGATTCCATAGATGAGGCAGCAGAGAGTCTGGACCGCTCACATGAAGGTAATCCTTCATTAATCGAACCCAGAACAGAATTTTGGGGTCATTGTTCAAATATTCAAGCGTGGGCTGAAAATGATTATGATACTCGTTTATTACATCGAAATTTAGCATTTCCCCTATTAAAAAGACTTGTAGAAGCAGGAGATCCGAAGGCTAAACGTGTTTTTAAAGAAGAAATTGCAATACGTTTATCAAGTAGACATCAAACGGTATTCAACTATTTATATCTTCAAGGTTATTTAAAATATCTAGACCTTAATGAACTAGAAAGCGTTTTTGACGATATTGACCTACCCATTATTAATCAGACTGCAAATACTTTAAATATTATTTTTAAAAACAATGAAAATCCTTCTGAACGTTTTCTAAATAGAAATCTTTTTTCTGTTTTTAAGAGATTCAGTACACGTCATATTCCTTTCATCTATTCAAAAATAAAAAAAGGGATCGATGATAAATATCAAGATAAAATTGTTAAATTAATCTATGAGAAGTATAAGTCTCGAGCTATTTTTCCAAAAATCCAATTTATTAATGATAATATTAAATACTTTGACCAAGATAAATTTACATTTGTAAAATATGGATCAAAAATAATTGGTATTATTCAAGAGGAGGAAAAATTATCTCTAATAAATAAACGTATACAAAATATTAGAGACATAACCGGATTAAAAGAGTATTATAAAAAAATAAAGGAATTAGATTTAAGTACTAATCTAATTACTGATTTAAAAGGAATTGAGGAGTTTACTAATTTAATGATACTAAAATTAAATGGTAATCTACTTCAAAACGTTGATGGTTTAAAAAATCTTTCAAAATTGGAAGAACTATACCTTAGAAACAATAGATTAAAAAATGCTATTAATTTTGAACACCTTTCAAACTTAAAATATTTAGATTTATCAGGAAACCGATTTATTTCGGAAATACCACTTTCAATTTCAAATCTCCCCCGATTAGAAAAATGTAAGGTTTGGAATTGTAATATTCGCAATGTCAATGAGAAGACTATCGATTTTTTCTGGAATACTCAGAATTATCGATATTTTCGGGGCTATAATCAAGAGGATATCAACTATTATGAAAAAACACACAAAGCAAAAGCACTTTCCCATGTAGATAATGGATTATATAAGCATTTTACAGAATGGGTTCTTAAAATGAAAAAACGAATGCAAAAATATAACTTCTCATATGAAGATCTTGAACAATTCGAACAATCCAATCCAGAATTAAATCCTATCTGGAGTGGAAGGCTTACTAATGCATTCAAAAAGTGGCTAAGCCTTCGATATCAAATGAAAATAACAGATTTTTTTTAAACACATTTTTTATTCAGAAGATCGTTAAATCCTGTAAAAGTAATTATAAAGAGGTTTTTTTTGAATTTTAGATTAACATACCTATGAATGGATATGGAAATGTATTAGAGCAAATAAAAAAATGGGACAAGAACATAACTATTCGCCTTAATGAAATTGGAGGTCCCTATATTACTTCTGCATTAAAAATATTTTCCTTTTTGGGTCGAGAAACGATCTGGCTATTATTAATTACATTTTATATTTTTATTTGGTTCGATCCATTCATTTTTATTAATATCGGGGCAACATACTTATTGGGGGTTTTATTAATTGTCCCCTTAAAATTCTCATTAAAGAGAAATCGTCCTTTCACAGAACTCTCAGAGATTACTACATCTGGGAGAAAGCCATCATCGGGTAGCTTTCCGTCGTGGCATGCCTATAATATTGTATCTCAATGTATCGTTATTTCATATCTTTTTCCTTCGATTGGACTTCTGATTTTTTTCTTATTTTTAATAATTATTGTTTGTTTTTCAAGGGTTCAATTAGGTGTCCATTATCCTAGTGATGTATTTATAGGAGTCTTAATGGGGATCGCATGTAGTTTGTTTACTATTATCATTATTGACCCCTTTCTTCTTGATTTCGTTTCTAAAATTCAAAACTTGAATCCAGAACTATTTCAAACAATTCTTTATACTATTAATCCCCTATTATTTCAAAATCTTTTATATCTTTTACTATGTATTTTATTATTTGCGGTAATTCTTTTACTAGGCTTTTATAAATCATTAAAAAAATTAGGAGAACAGAAATAACTTATTATGATAAATGTTTTTTCCTACTTTAATAAATTAATTTCAGAAATGATAAAGGTTTCAATAAAAGCTTAAAATTGTAAAATTTTTTTTCTTATTATAGATTTATAATAATAATTACTAAATAGGGAACTTTGAAAAATGGATCATATTGAGAGAAACTATCAGATATTAAAAGATAAAATGATAGACCAGATGGAATATACATTTGAGTATGGTAGAGAACTCATTGATAGAGAATTGGATGCTGGTATATTTGATGTAGTCGTAAAACCTATTGTTAAAGCATTTTATAAAAATTGGGTTGATCACGAAGCCAGAGAAGGGACTTTAAAGCAAATTATGGTCACCTTAGATGTAGCGAAAAAATTAGTAAAAAATGGTTCTGAAGAAAAGTTTCATGAGCTCATTGAACAAAACTTTCAAGAATACTTGCAAGGCGATCAAACATATATGCAGTGTGATAAGAGCCACAAAAGCTTCAAAGAATTAAAGAAAATTACTAAAAAGTGTTTTATTAGTCAGGTAGAGGGGGCAGTTAGATTTCTAAAAATAGATGAGGATGTTATAGATTATGATGAGCTCACTAAGATTACTTTTGATACAAAAGAGCAAGCATATAGAGCGCTTTCGCAACAATTGGATTATAATGACGCAGGAATTAAAATAGTTGAAAATGATCCCTCTATACTTAATATACCTACAGGAAAGAAAACAATAATTAGGATATTGAGAAAAGGTTTTGAAGAAACTAAAGAACGTCTTTTAAAACGTTTGGATCGAGTATATGATTAATTTTTTTTAAGTAGTCTAGTTTTAAATTATTTTATTTTAAAGGATTCTAATGAGAGAACATCCTAATCAAAAACAAGAAAAAGTAGAACAAACTATTAATTCCTCTAAAATAATTAAATTTGACAATTTGCGTGAGATTTTTTTACCCCTTTTCATACTTATTTTTATAATTATTACCTATTTTTATTTTTCTGAAGCATTTGGTTCTATTTCTTCAATTTATGTTCAAGAAAGCAGCTTTTCACTACATTTTGGTGTAACTCTATTGATTTTTGTATTCTTTTCTTTTTTAGCTGGCCCATATCAAGGATTTTTCGGAGGATTGCTTGGAGAATTCTTTTATCAACTTGCTTTCTATGATATTATTTATTTTGAATGGATTCTAATAATAGGAATATTGGGATTATTATCCGGAATTTATAAATATAAACCACTAAAATATGCGGACGGGATTAAAATCTATTATACATTTTTAAGTATTTTAATCTCATCGAGCATAGTGAGCGGTCTAATTATACTATTTAACATAATTCTACCCCCTTCATTGAGTTTAAAAGTAATTGTAATTGATTATGGATTCAAATTTTTCTTTGAATCGTTTTTATCAATCGTATTTGTTGTCCCTATACTTCTTGTCTTATATGATAGGATTCTTGCAAAGCAAGAACGATATGTATATGAAATATTTCTTACCCATCATCCCATTTATCAAAGTGATCATACCTTTCATTTGAAATTCGGGAGAACCTATTTTTATTTTTGCTCCCGATGTTCTGGAGTATTAGTGGGAGCTTTTATTAGTGCTTTTTTTATGGATGTTTTTCAAAAAGCATTCGAATTCACTCTCGTTTCAGAATTAGCCGTTATCTTATGTATTTTACTTCCAATTCCTTCAGTAATTGATTGGGGTACGCAAAGTTTTGGAATTAGGTCAAGTAATACTCCTCTTCGACTTTTTACGGGGTTTTTTCTTGGAATGGGACTTAATTATTTAGTATATACCCGACAATATTATTTCTTTATGCTTATAATTGTTGCATTTTATTTTTTTCTAGTTGCCCTTTTAATGTATCTAGGAAAGCGAAGAACTTCTAAAGATTATAATGATGACAATAAGATACCAATAGACAAAGAGGAATTTTATGAATAACCATAACAGTATTTTTATACATGGCTTAGAGTCATCTGGACATGGATTTAAGGGGAATTATTTTAGGAAATATATTCCTGGAATTTTAACTCCTGATTTAGAGCCTTATATGCCAAATATTGCATACCAAAAGCTTTTAGAAATACGCATGGGAGAATTAAATGAGATATTAGATCAAAAAGAGAACTGGAATATAATAGGGTCATCTTTTGGAGGATTAATGGGAGCACTCTATAGTTTAAAGAATCCGAAAAATGTAAGGAAGTTAATTCTATTAGCTCCAATGTTAGCAGTTCCAGAACTCAATCCATCAAAATTTAACACCATTAATATACCCGTTGTTGTTTATCATGGAAAAAATGACGATGTCATATCTATTACTCCAACTAAAAAAAGAGCTGGAAAATTATTTTCCAATCTAATATACAATATTGTAGATGATGACCATATGCTCCATCCTACTACTGAGTCAATAAAATGGGCTAAACTTTTGGATTTAAAAGATAAAGATTGAATGATTGGATACCTTTTCATTTTCTAATAAAAATTGGACTAGATTTTATTTATATTAAATATCAATTTCTAAATTATTGTAAGAATTTGATATTAAAAAAGCAGTAATGAAGTGACATAGACATAACTCGTACAATAAAAATTTTAATTATAATGAAATAATATAAATATAAGTTGGCTTAAAAATGGTTAAAAAAAAATATATCTGTAGTGAATGTGGGCATCAATTTTCGGAAGAGCTTGCCCAATTAATAGAGAATGGGACCCAAGTGTATTGTGAAAATTGTGGAACTCCGTTCTCTCTTGAGGGAAAAAAATTTACCGAGCGAGAATACAAACCTCCAGAAAAAATTGTTCCAAAGGCTTCTAAAAAAGAGGAGCCGAAAAAAGCAAAAGCCAAAGCTCCAAAAAAGAAAAAGGCTAAAGTGTCTACTTTAATAAAAGCTATAAAAACTCTGAACGATTTTTCTTACATCCCTATCTTAATCGTATCAATCCTTATTTTTGTAGGTATTGTAGGAATAATTTTCAATCCTAAAGATTGGGTTGTAATTTTAATACGGCAAATTTCATTTGGAACGGCAGGTTTAATTATAACCTTTTATGATAAGAATGTAATTAGTAAAAAAATAAACGCAGAAAAGTATGATGAGGTTTTTATTGAAAGCTTTGGCATTGGTATTCTTGGTTGTATTATTTATGGGTCTGGAGTGGTAATCTTAATTAAGGGAATTCTCACTACAATTTATGTTACCTATACAAAGACGCAAGAAGAAAAACCCTTCTATAATCTTCTTACTTCACTAAAAGACTCATTTTTAAAAATTTCCTCCAAGTTTGGGTTCATTATTCTTATATTAGCTCTTCATGCAATTGTTATGGGATCTGAGCCTTTATATGCAGAACTTATCTTAGATATAAGGGACGATTTTCCCCGAGCAAATGCCCCGTTAATTGTAATAACTACATTTATCGTATTATTTTCAATAGCGTTTGTTAGTCTTCTAATACATAATGAGATAAAGAATAAACTCTTGTATAATCCCGATATCGAGGTTGTAGATTTCATAAAAACTTTAATCTTGGGGATATTAGCCACTATCTTTTTTGCATCCGGAATTTTCATTCTCTTAGAAGCGGTAAGTTTATTAATTTTCTATTTTGTTAAACCCTCTGAAGAGGAACTGGAAAAAAAGGAATTTGAGGAACCTGAAGAAATAGTCAATCCTTTTAAAATAAGTGAACCCTCCAAGATAAGGAAAGAAGAAAAAGAAGAGGGCGCAGAGGAAGTTATATCACTCGGGCAACGTGAAAAAATTGAACAAGAAATCTCTAAAATAAAATATGAAGAATTAGATCAAACAGAAATACAAAAAGAAGAAATGATAAAAGAATCTGAACCTGAGCCATCTATAGGTCCTCGAGAGGAGATACAAATATCTAAAAAAACAACAGAAGAAAAAAAGCCAGAAGAAAAAATAGAGGAATATAAGCTAAAGCTTCACGAGTCTTTATTACCGGTTAAAGATAAAAAAGATAAAAAATTAGTGAAAAAATACTTTTCCAAAATATTTACTATTCTCTCTAAAGATATTAAAGAAAAAATTAAAGATTTAGATCTATCAAAGAAAGAGAAAAAAGAAATTTTAAGAGAATTAGCATTCCTGAGTAGAGAAAAGCAAGTAAAATATATTAATGCGGTAGTGAACTTATATCAAGAACAAATTCCTAAAAATCTGGTGGAACGAATCAGAAATCTTCCAAATGTGAAACCCGAACATTACCAAAAAATAGTCAATGAATTAAAATATTTAGATCGCGACGAACAATTGCGTTTTATAAATTATTTAGAAAAATATGCTTAAAATTAGAAATTGAGAGTGTTATGTCACTAGAAAAGAAAAAAGAAACAGAAGAAGAGGAGGAAAATTCAATTTTGGAGGAAAGCACATTTAGAGATGATGATTTTGTCCCTTTAAGCTTAAAAAAGGAGAGGAAAAAACAAAAAGAATCTGAAAAACCTAAAGAGAAAGTTGAACTTGAGAAAATAGAAAAGATCGAAGTAGTTGAGGGACTCTCCGAAATTGAGAAAGACGTATTAGAAATTGCTAAGGAAGTATTAAAATTAAAGCGCTATGATGCTGAATTTGAAATAAAATCCCAAACTCAGATTCAAAAATACCCTATAATCGAAAATCTTTACGCTACATGTATTTCAAAACTAGCATATAATAAAGGATACAGTAAAGAAGATATATTTTTAGGCATTAGAAGTTTAGAAGAAAAAAATTGGATAGTAACTAATGAACGGAGAACCAAATTAGAAGTATTAAAGAATGAAAAGTTAAGAGAAGTTATAGAATTCATAAGGAAATATCCTGGGGTCCATGCAAGAGATGAAAAGGTCGAAGAAGAGCTTGAGATAACCCGAACACCTTTTTTAAAACATATTATGACTTTAGAAAATTTTAATATAATTCGTTCAAAAAAAATCGGTCGTAGACTTCATTACTTTATTCAAGATGTACCACAGGATTATGATGAATATAAAGCTTTATTCTTCAACCCTTTTATCCCTGAAATAATTGAGAGATTTTTTGAGGATGAATCCGTTTCAATTACTTCAATTGCAGAGGATTTGGATGTATATCCAGGTACTATCTCATATCATTTAAATAAAATGGAAGAATTAGACATTTTAAAAGAATCAAAAAATACCAAAGGGAAAAAAATTCACGTTATAAATATAAGCCTATTGAAGAAATATAATGAAGTGTTTAAAGAACCAAATTTCTCTGAATTACTTAAAGGGTTCTAATTTTTTTTTGGTTACATTTTAGGAAGAGTTTCTATCAATATATTTATTGCTCTTTTAATTCCATTTTCTATCTCTGGATGAACTTTATTTGAATTAAATAGATCATATTCAGTTCCTGGCAGATCAGAGATGGATAAAATAGATGCGGTCTGAATATTATATAAATCCCCTAATAAGAACAATATGCTGGATTCCATATCCACCGCTTCCACTTCAATTGATTTCATCGTATTCTGAAACTCAGCGGTTTCACAAAAAAGAGCGTCTGTAGTCCATAAATCAACCTCTTTTATTTTAGAGGGATACTTTTTCTTTCCTTGAATTAACAATAAATTACTCAAACGTTCATCAGGCTCTGTAATATAGATTTGTGACCTTCCAGCAACAAGATTTATGAAGTTTCCAAGCGGATTCTTCACAGATTCTAATCTTTTGGATAACTCTGGGTTTAATATAATATAATTGGGAGATGTTCCATCTCCGCAATATGTTTTTCGAGGTATGATAACGTCCCCGCCCTTAATGTGATTTTTTAATCCTACTATTCCACCGCAAAAGTCTATTCGAATCACCTTTTTCGTCTTACATCGTTTTAATGCCTCCATAATAATCGACATATTTGGACAACCCATATAGCAACGGATAACACTAACTTTTACACCATTAATATATCCATTATATACTTGTCCATGTTTCCTTTTGGTTTCTAATTGTCCTACAACTTCTTTCATTACCATTTTAGTGGTGGGCAAAATGACAATCTCATTCACATTAGATGAAGTGGTTTCTAAGAAGAGCCGTATGATCTTTTCATCAATACTCATAAATTTCAATCCTATATTTAATAATTCTGACTTTAGTCTGTTTATCATATTAATTTCCATTAATGAAATATTTCTAATATCTTAAGCTATTTTTTATTAAAAACTTTTTAATTTTTAAAGTCCTTATAATTTTTATTATAGATATAATAAAAAATAAAATAATTTGATGGAAAATTTATGACAACAGGCGGCTTTCATCTACTATCAGGTCTTTTCTTTGCGAGTTTTATACGAAACGAGAAATATAGAAAAGTAAAATGGGGAATAGTATTTGGATCAATCATCCCAGATATTGATTTAATCTTTTCCATGATACTATATCTGACAGGGGCAGATATATCGCAATCTGCATATATTCATCGAACATTTACCCATGGCTTTTTAACTATTGGTTTGGTTGTTGTATTAGGTTTCATAATATCCCGTCTCTGGAAGGACCATGAGTGGATATTTATGGTTTCTCTTGGGATCGCATTTGGAATGCTCACTCATGTTCTTTACGACTTACTTGATGGGGAAGTAGCAATTTTCGCACCTTTCACTTTTAATAGATTTTCTCTTACAAGTGAATTTTATCGAGAAGGAGCAACTTCTTTGTATGAATCAATTTTTGATACTAGTTTGATGAGTGTTTGGACTGCATTTGATTGTATGAGTGATGTGATTGCATACCTTTTATTATGGTACTGGGCAACATATAAAGGAACAGTGGAAAAAGAGAAAAAATTTGCGAAAGTTTTACTAATTGTTTCTATTATTTCAATACCATATTATTTAATACTTATGATACTTGCGTTTACACCTTTGGACCCAGATATACATTTTATCATTTGTTATGCTTATTGGTGTATTATCCACTGTCCCTTATCTTGTGTCCTTATCTTCATCTTTATGAGAGAGACCATCCAAGATTTTAGCTTTCTAGACATTAGAAAATCCTAATCTATAACATAAATTAAAATAATTCCAATAATTTTTTGAGATAATAAAAACGAAAAAGACCAGAAGAAATAATAAGAAAAATGAATTGTTATTTCTTTATTAAGTTAGGATTAAGGTAATGAAACTAAGTCAAAAAAAGATTCAAAGAGTGGTTTTAGTATATCCAAATTTCATCACAGGAAGTATTACGGATAAAATCACTCTTCCAGCATTGGGATTGGAAACTATTGCCGCTAATATTTTAGATTTAGCTGATGTGAAAATTATCAATGCTAAAGTCAGAAATTTGAGTCTTGCTCAATTAATGGAAGAAATATATATGTTTGACCCTGATATTGTGGGAATTTCTTGTTGTTTCACAATAGGTATTGATTTCTCTCTTAAAGTTGCTCAAGAATCGAAAAAACAAGGATATTTAACGGTATTAGGGGGATGGCATCCCAATTTTGTTCCTTCCGACTTATTAAAATATCATTTTGTTGATATTGTCGTCCGTGGCGAAGGAGAAATTACATTTCGAGACATCATCCAAGGAAAAGAATTAGAAGACATTGAAGGCATTTCATATAAAAAAGAGGGTACAATTATCAATAATCCAGATAGGCCCTTAATCGATGACTTAGATACATTACCGATTCCAGCAAGAGATTTAAGACATAAGGATTCTCAATTCCAAATGTTTTATATGCCTGTAGATGCTATTGAAACTTCCAGAGGATGTCCTCATCGATGTACTTTTTGCAACATTCATCTTTTTTATCGTGGAACATATAGAATGAAGAGTCCCAAACGGGTTATTGAAGAATTAAAAATAATTGAAAATGAGAAAGAAAGCGCTCTTCAGAGTGTATTTATTGTTGATGATAATTTTACATCCAATATGAAACGAGTAGAAAAGATTTGTGACCTAATCATAGAAGAAGGGATTGAATTAGATTTTATGTGCCAGAGTCGCATGGACGTAATCAGGAGGTATCCAAGAATCATTCAAAAAATGTCAAACGCGGGTTTTTGGGCTTTTTTCTGTGGAATTGAATCATTTAACCAAGATTCATTGGATAATATCCATAAAAGAGTTCAACTTAAAGATATTATAGAATCCATTAAAATACTTCATAAAAATAATATTGTAATTGTAGGCAGTATGCTAGTGGGATCAAGATTAGAGGAAAAAGAAAAGGATACTGAAACAATGATTCAAATCGTTAAAAACTTAAGCATTGATTTTCCTATATATTCCATTATGACACCTCTCCCCGGAACCAAATTTAGGGAACTTTTAGTTGAAAATAAGTATACATTATCGAATAAATGGAATGACTACAATTTCACCACCGCAACTAATCGATTAAAGAATTTATCGAAGGAAAAGCTAGAAGCGCTTCTATTTAAAGCATATCATAATGGATATTTTAAAAAAAATTGGATGGGTACCCTTTTACGATTGTATCGGAAGAAAGGACTCAAATATTTATTATCTAATAAAAGTATTCACGCTGTAAGAGACTTTCTTGGTTTTTATTGGAATCTACGAACATCAAAGGATGTCTCGAATCAATTCTTGCTTTAAATTTCTAATAGTTTATGGGGAAATCTTATATTTACTTATAATTTGAAAGAATTAATTTAAAATTATTATAAAAATACAATTATTTGATAAGAATATGAACAATAGCATTATTCAAGAAAAACACGATACGAATGATTTTATTCAATCCTATATCAAATCAAATTACAGGATAATAGGTGAAA
>SDNL01000012.1 GCA_004524365.1 Promethearchaeota archaeon
AAAAATGTAATTGGAGCTGAAGATGGATTAAAACTTAGCATCACAAATCTATTATAATTTTATCCCTTCATAGCAAAAAGCTTCAAATTAATTACTTACTTAGAGATATATTTCATTAGGTAATGTCAATCATCTTTCGATTAATCAAGGAAATTCAGTCAGAATCTATCTATTTAGTAATAAAATCTATAAGAAATCCATATCCTGCTATTATATACCCGAGAAGAGAAAGGGGATGTCCAATAATTAAGGTTAACCGCTTAGGAACTCCTAGTATTTCAAGTATAAACATTCCAAAAGTACCTATAATTATAATAATTATACCAATAGAAATTATAATTGCTTTTTTTCTGATCCAGCCAGAACCCCGGATTGCGATAATACAGTGAATTAAGAGAGGAAAGATAATTAGGAAAAGAGAACCAATTTGAGCAATTATTCTTGCTGTATTTGGGTCAACTATTATTATAAATAATATTATGAGGATACCACCAATTATCGTAATGATGTATTTCGTTTTTCTATAAATATATCGTTCAATAATGAAATTTAAAATAACTAAACTTATCAAGAGAAAACCTGTACTAATCTTCCAGAGTAGATGCCCCAAAGCATCTGGAGCAAAAAAATCATGGTAAAAGAATAGAAATCTATAGATTCCCACCAGACTAAAGAATATTCCAATGCCGATGACATAAAATTTGCTCCTTTCCTCATCAAAATAAGATTTCCTCCAATAAATGAAAGCGACAATCGCAATCGTGAGTAATCCAATCCCAGTTATTAGTTGAGAAATCATCATTAGCGAGCGAATAGGCTCGGAATAATTATAATCAGATATAAAAATCAAGGTTTATCAGATGTTTCCTTATTATTATAGTATTTAATTGTGAATTTAATACAAATATTCTCTAATAAATATTTGTTTAATTTTAAGATCAACTTTGATTCTTAAAAATCTTTTTTTTAGGATATTATCATGATGGCTATAATTAATTGATTTTGACTGCTTAATTTCTGAACTCCAGCTTCTTAAAGGCATTTATATCAATAATAATTCTATTAAAGCTATTTAAAAAGACAAGATATGAATTTTAATTTAGTATTTATAATATAAAAAATCATTAAAGTATGAGTATAAAGTGGGTTAAATGGTAAGGCGCAATTGTCTCTAACTTAAAAGATTCGAGATCAAAACAAAACATTTAAAAATTTATAATAACTTGAAATACAATAATTTAAAGAATCTTAAAAAAGTATAGATGAAACTTTATGATTAATAAAAATTATACTTGGGTAAAGTCAAATAAAAGTATTGAAGATATAATAGAAAAGAATAGGGAATATTGCTTTTTAGCAGGTTCTGGAATATCTTTGGATTCACCTAGTATGATGCCTACGGGATTTCAAGTAACAAAACAAATTTTAGAAAACGTAATACCTGAAGATGAAATTATTTCTATTCTTGATTTAACAAATCCTGAACGAGATGGAAAGAGGACTTTAGGTGATTTTTTACGATTTGAACAACTTATGGGATTTCTTCGCGATTATGATCCTGAACTTCATTTTTTGGATTTATATGCCGATTGCGATCGTCCTAATTTTTATCATTGTTTTTTAGCAAAAATGAGCAATCTTGGAAAAAAGGTTTTTACTACCAACTTTGATTCGTTAATCGAATACGCTTTTAATAAAATGGGTATCGAATTGGATAATATAAATCCAATAATTTATAAAGATGACTGGGAGGATAAATCGTTACATAACAATGCTGTCTTTAAATTACACGGTTCTTTTAAAAATATAACTCATAATATTGATACTAGAGATTCTTTACAAGCTACATTAGAGCAGATATCATCTAATAAGGGAGAATCATTTATTTTAGAAGACTATAAATATGATATATTTGCAGAAACTTTAAAAGAACATGATATTATCGTATTAGGCTATTCAGGACTCGATGATTTTGATGTAATGCCAACTCTGCTGTCAATTCCAAGTGATAGAAGCATAATATGGGTTCAACATGAGGGAGACTTAAGCCTTAATAATTCTATTCTTCAGGAATTAAAAGAAGATGAAATTGAGAAAAAAAATAATCAAAGAAGTGGATCTCAATTACTGAAATTTCCTGAAAGGGGTTCTCGACTAAAGGATCAAATCTTTCATCTCCAAATAAATTGTAAACACTTTATAGAATTTTTAAATAATCATTTTTCATTAAATCTAACAAAAAATATTCTCGATTCCCCTCCCTCTGCAAAACCAACAATCATTCCATATATTCAGAAATATTTAAGTTTAAGTACTTTAGAAAAATGGTTACTTGCAAGCCAAATTTATTATTTTAGAGGATTATATGATAAAGCGTTAAGTACTTATACTAAGGCTCTTGACATAGCTCATAAAAAAAATGATACTCTGAAAATAGCTCAGATATCAACTATGATTGGAGTTGTAAAGGCATTTTTGGGAGACTTTGATACAGCTTTAGATTTGTTTAAAAAGTCTGAAGGAAAATTTGAGGAGATTCAAGATCCCAATGGAAAATTCGCAACCCTAAATGATGTTGGGATGATATATACCCAAAAGGGATATTTTGAAAAGGCACTTGAAATCTTTCGATCAATTGAATCACTTTTTCCGAAATTTGATGAAAGAAATGGGATGTTATTTGTAAATATAGGGACATGTCTCCAAAATATTGGACAATTATCTAAAAGTTTAGATTATTATGATGATGCGATTACTATTTCTGAGAAGTTTGGTAATCTAAATGTAAAAGCTACTTCATTATTAGCAAAGGGTCAAGTATATAATAAATTAAATAATATAACGAAGGCTCTGAATTTATTTAATAAAGCTAATGACCTTTTTCATACAATTGGAGACCTTTCCAAATGTATTGATGTATATAATAATATTGGGTTATTATATTTCTCATTAAATGATTTTATGAAAGCAGAATTAAATTTTCAAGAAGCTCTAAAACTTGCTGAGCAAATCAATTCAGAAAATCAAAAGGGAATGGCATTCCAAAATTTAGGTTCAATTATGCGTAGTCGAGGTAATCTTGAAGCAGCTTTAACATATTATAATAAAGCAATTCATATTTTTGAAAAATTAGGTGGTAAATTTGCTATAATTGAAACAAAATCGCAAATCGCAGAACTCTTTATAATTGAATCTAAAATAGATGAAGCATTAGAATTATTAAAATCGATTTTAAATACTGCTAAAGAATTTGGATCAATTGTTCAAATTTCTAATCTCTCAATTAATATAGCGAGACTTTATGGAGAACAAAAAAAGTTTTTAAAAATGCATGAAGTATTAAAAGATACTTATGAATTAGTATCTGACTTTAACGATGATAATTTAACCTTAACTACATTGGATAATATCATTTTAATTACTCAAAGTTTTGATTCTAATGAAAATGTTCAATTCTATCAAGAAAAATTAGATAACTTAAGAGAAAAGCTTCCGAAAAAAGAAGATAGAATATTTTCACTATGGAATAAAGCTTCCAACTTAATTAATAATAAAGATATTAATTTAGCACTAATCACTTTAGAAAAAGCTTTAGAATTAGCTAAAGAAAATAATGATCATCGAATGAAATGCTTAATATTTAATTCTTACGCTGAAATATATCTTATTAAAAAAAACATTACTAAAGCTCTGAACTATCTTACTCAAGCACATAATATATCAAAAACTAAAAATTTTCCATCCATGAGCCTACAAACTTTAATGAAAAAAGCTAGTATATTAAATAATGATGAAAGATTTAAAGAGGCGATTGAGGCTTATGAAGAAGCTCTAAATGTTTCTCTTGCTATAAATAATTATAATTATGCGCTCTATTCTACATCTTTTTTGGGATTTATCTTCGGAAAACTTAAAAAATATCAAAAAGGTTTAGAATACTTTTTTAAATCCTTAAAGTATAGTAAACAGTTAAAAAATAAGATAGGTGAATCTATTGCTTATGGAGCAATAGCAAGCTTTTATAAAAACTTAAATGAATATGAAGAGGCGGAAGCTTATTATTATAAAGAACTAGAAATCCAAAAAGAATTGGGAGATATTTCTCAACAAGCTAAAACCTACTTTCTTCTTGGAAATTTACTCCGAAAGAATGAAAAATTTGAAAAATCTAATACTTATTATTTTTTATCTTTAGAATTAGCAAAAAGAGTACCACAATCTGATTTAAAGCGTGAAGCAGATATATATATGTATTCCGCGGATAACTTTAAGAAATTACAAAAATATCAAAAAGCAATTAATTATTATTTAAAAGCAAGCGAAATATTCGATGAACTTGGACTCCATCGTAATCTTCAGTCTAGTTTTAGTTCAATAATTTATTGCTATGGATATTTATCAGATGCTTTGTTTGAGCAAGATAATTTTAAAGAATCGTTTGAAACAATTGAGAAAGCATTAACTTTTTATGATAAAAATCCCACTTCAGAAGTTGACAAGGAATATTTATTTATTAAAATGATAAATATATGTAATCATCTGGATGATGATTCCCTTTTATTAGACTATATTAATGAGGCTATTGAATTTTCACGTAATTGTCTCAAAAAGAACTCTGAAAACTCCGAAATCAAGGAATATCTTTCTATGTTTTTAATGGAATTAGTAATATATCAAGATAAGAATCATAAACAGGATGAACCAGAGAAATTTTACGGATTAATCGATGAAATAATTCATTTGCGAAAAGAACAAAATAATCTAAAACAGTTATGGAATGCCCATTTTTATGGATTTAAATACGCTATAGAGCAAAAAGATATTAAAAATATGAAATTTTATGCAGATAAGGCAATAGAAATCCTTAATCAGTTGGGCAAATATAATGAAATTATTCAATTAACAAGCACATTAGCACGGACTGCAAAAGAATTATTAAAAAAAGATATTTCTCTGAAATACTATAAAATAGCCCAAGATTATTGTTCAAAAATCCGAGATTCCGGACAAGCGTATCTGCATTTTGTTGCAACTCTAGAAGATAACGATAATAGGGTTATTGCACATCATTTACTCTTAGAATTAAGGGATCAATTAAATGAAAATAATTATGATGGTGCATTAGGGCGAGCAATGAAGGTTCTTGACCTTCTGAAGCCCTATGGGGACTCTCTTGATAAAGGAGCAGCATTATATCAACTCGGAAATATTTTTTGGGCACAAAATAAATTTGATGACTCTCTTAAATATTTAAAAAAAGCTTATAAAGTTTTTATCAATAGTAAAAATTTTACTGAATCATTAATAACAAATCAAAATATCATCAAATATTATAAAAAAGTTCAAGATGAAGACAGCGCACTGCTCCACTATAAACAACGTATTGATTTAATCGGAGAAGATTCACGCTTTTTTAAAGATAAAGCCTATACATATGGATTTATCGGACAAATTTATCATAAAAATAATGAAATCAAAATAGGAAATGAATACTATGAAAAAGCTGCTCAGGTTTTTGAAATATTAAACGATGAAAATATGGCATCTAAAGCACGAAAATCTAAAAAATGATGAAAATTTTCCCGTTTCAAAGGTTTATCATTCTATGTTTAACTCAACTAAGGCTATTTTGTTATCTAAAAATCTTACAGCAAAAACTTCTGCTGGATTACTTTCAGTATTCGGTGAAACTTTTATAAAGAAAAATATTTTACCAAAAAAGTTGTAATATATTTGAGAAAACGTTTTGAAGCAAGATTATTAAGCCATTACATGATATCTTTGAAAATCGAAGAATAAAATCCCAAAAACTTGATAGAAGAAGTCAGAAAATTCAATACTGGAATTTCAGAATATCTTAAAAAGAACTCAATTATTGAATAATTAATTTTGAGTAAAATGAAAGGTAAAGGAAAAGGAAGGGTTAATGTCATCCGCCTAAAATATGAAAGAATGAGTGAGAGAAGCCAGTATTACTGGCAGAGGGCGAAATCCAATGTAAAAGGTCGGATAACATTCTAATATTTTTTTCCCTTCTATAATATTAATTGGTATTTTCTACTATTAAAAAATTAAGATTTAACTGCTTGTTCTATCGACTAGTACAAAAAAACTCAATTTCATATTTAAATGAAAAAAATACACTATTAATGCATTAATATAAAATATTGAATTACATAGTATTAGTTATTTTATTGATGATTCCTTTTGCCGCAATAATACCTGTGGTTGCTGCTGCAACTATACCTCTTGAAAGACCTGCTCCATCGCCAGCAAAAAAGATATTTTCAACTTGTTTTGATTCTAAATATTTATTTACATCAACTTTTTTTGCACTACGCTTGAATTCAGGAGCATAAATTAAGGTACTATTGTTATTAACGCCGGGTATTACATTATCCAGAATTTCCAATCCTTCTAGAATATCAGTAATAAATCGATAAGGATAGGCCATAGAGATATCTCCCGGAGTATAATCATTGAGGGATGGTTGGACGGGATTGCGGTCGATTAAAGATTGTCTTGAGCGATGGCCATCCCTTAAATCGCCCAGAGTCTGAACTAAGGGTTTATAACCCCCTAGAATTGAAGTTTGTTTCGCAATAGAGCGGCCATATTCGGTAGTATCTTCTAAGGGTGCCGTTAAATGTTGACGAATTAGGAAGGCAAAATTAGATGTTTCTGATTCTCCATTTAATGAGATTTGATGCCCATTTACCCCAACAATATTTTCTTCATAATTTTCCTTTACTACATAACCTTTATGGTTTACACAGAATGTACGAATAAAATCATTATATTTGGGAGTAATGATATGGAATTTTGGGTCTCTCTGTATGTTTTCACATATATCCTCCATAATTATTGAGGATACTTCTACACGAACCCCAATATCTAAGGGCTCATAGTATGTTTTTATATCTAGTTTCTGACATATATTTGCAAGCCATAACATTCCCCAACGACCGGGAGCAATCAATAGAAAATCAAATTGTTCCTTTCCTCCCTTTTCAAAAGTTAAAGTCTTATCTTTGGAAAATGTCGATATTCTTGTATTTGGAATTATTTCAATATCATAATCTGTTCCGAGTTGATGTACAATGGATTTGATAACCTTTGGAGTATTTTTAGACCCCAATAATCTTTGTTTAATTGGTATAAACCTAATGTCATTTGCAGCACATTTCCGTTTAAGTTGTTTTAAATCTCCACCATTATTGTATGGATCAAATATATCGTTTGGGGCTCCATTTGCCACGAAAAAATTATCAATTTGATTCATTATCTCATTGATATCTAAATTAGCTTTTGAACATAAATCTTCTAAATTTCCCCCGATATTTTTATTAAGATTTAAAATCCCAGAAGACCACGCTCCTGCTCCACCTACACCGCTCATAATCCGGCATGGATCGCATTGTGCGCATTCATATTCGGATTTTTGAGGGCAAGTTCGATCATCAATATTTGGACCAGCATCAAAAATTTTGATTTTAACATCGGATCCAAAAGTTTTTCCCAATTCATTTGCTGCAAATAACCCAGCGGAACCCGCACCAACTATCCCAATTTTCATTTATATCCCAACATAATTATTTGTACTATTTAATTGTCTCAATTATCATTCCAACATTCTTAATGAATAAATTATAAAATAATTATCGAATTTAGATAGTTTAGTTCTTTATGAAAATATATATTCTCATTCTTTTTACTTCTTTATATCAATTTTAATTTAATATGTATCGGTTGGAAAGAAAGCTCCCTTTCTCTATTTCTTTGACGAGCCCCTCGCTTATGAGTTCTTGAAGATGTTGATATATCATACCACCGTCCCATAGATAATAAAGGTCTTTTATTGGTTCTACTATACGATTTTCAGGAGTTATTAATCTTTTTTGTACTAATTCTCGTAAAGAAAAAGGCTTTTTCTCAGTTAAAGCACTAAGAACTTTTTTCTTATTATTGTCAATTTTTCTCCGGATTCGATTAAAAAAATCGGGATCTTTATTAATATAATAATTTCCATGAGCTGGTACTAATATATAATCGTCTTCGTAATATATTTTCTCCAATTTATCAATTGATTCTCTATATTGAGTGATATCGCTATTTTGATCACCATAATAAGGATGGCTACCTATATCTGCAACAAATAGTATCTTTCTAAAACCTTCATATTTAGAAGAGATTTTAAAAGCAGTTTGACCAGGAGAATGTCCAGGAATATGTATGGTTTCTATAAGAAAAGAATTAAACTCAAAAACATCTTTTCCTGGAATAAAGCTATTCACCTCTTTACATTCTTGAAATTTCATAAAATCCTTCACCATCATCAAATATGTATCTTTTAATTCTAATCTAGAGAATCCAACTCTTTCCATGAGGGTTTCTAAATCAATTAGGTAATCAATTTCCTGTTTTGGGCAAAATAATGGTGTGTTATAATGTTCTTGATGATAAAATCCATGTCCTGTATGATCCAAATGACCGTGTGAAAAAAGGAGCATTTTGGCACTCTTGATTTTAGAATAAAGATCATCAATAAAATCAAACGGATAATTTGCGTCAATTAGAACCGGATTAATGGGACCTTCATTTTGAATAATTAGGCTGTTTAATCTGTTTACACGTTTAGATTGTTCTTTTACAAGAAAAAGGTCCTTACTCAATTCATGCCACTTTAACATTTTCAAATATTGAAATAATGGATTTACAATAAATTTAGGTTGTTAATTAAAAAAAGGATATGATACTTATCAAATTGAAAGATAACTGAAATTATACGTTTATTTATCCTTATCTACAAGATGCCAATGTTTACATATAACACACTGTTTCACTTTTACCCATTTTAATGAACCATTTTTTCTAATTGGTAATTTCGTATCTACCATTCGACTTCCACATTTAGTACATAAATCTGATGATCCTATGTTAATATCTCTTGTTGTCATGTATTAAAAACCTTACTTCTTAAACAATCCTTAAGCTTATTCTTAACGATAAGGATTTTTTCTTGTAAAAAACATAAAAATTCAGTTATTTAAAGATTTAGTTAATAAATTTTAAAAAGAGAGAATTGGTTAGTCAGTATTATTGGCGACTAATTTGATTGTGACAAAGGGAAGAGAAATAATTAATTTATTAAATAATAATTTCTTTTAAAAAAACATTATAAATTCCCTCCTTACTAAAGGAAGCGGAATCTAAAAAAATAATATTTCAAAAGGTTAAAAAATTTTGGATCCATTAAACATCCTTAAAATAGCTACGTCAATAATAACTGTAATTTTAGCATTTATTGCAGGTTTTATAGAACTTAGAAAAAATCCCGATTATTGGTTAAATCGTTGGTTTGCCCTTTATTTTACAACATTATCTCTAGGATTTTTAGTTTATACCATATATCATTTCATCACGATTGACCCGACTCCAATCGTTCCATTAATGATAACCGCACAAATTCTTTACAATTTAGGCTTAATATGCTTTTTAATGACCTCTTTCGTTCTCGAGTATTCGGAAACTATAGCGATGAGCAAGAAATATTTATCAATTGCGCTTATATTATTTATTATTTCAATATTTGGATACTTCATTTGGATTCCCGAATTAAATATGGCTAATTTCCAAAAAGGCATTGTTGATACGGAAACACCATTACCATGGTATCTTTTTGTAAATATTTTTCGAATCGGTGTCTCTTTGTATGTCTTATATAAATTTGGTTTAATTACAAAAAAGCTTGAGGGGACAGAAAAAAAACGTATCATGTGGTTTTTTATTGGTTCTACGATTAACGTGGTTGGAATATTGTTAAATATGTTAGGAAATATTCTTCACTTGATATTGGAGATAATCGGCTTAGCAACATTTAATGTAGGAACATTTTTTATAGTTCGAGGATTTTTATTGCAAAAATCTAAAGAAAATTAGATTTTATTCAATATTCTTCTCTTTTTATTCATTTTTTTATTGGAAGTTTAAGAATTAAAGGAATTTATCTTTCATTAGGCTGAATTATCCAAATTGGGCTAGCCCATGCCATATTTAATTCTGGGAGAAATATTCGAGGATAATAGAATAGAAAATCTTGCTCTTTTATAGAATGAGAAAGTGATATGTTATTGAAATTTTCTTTATCGGTAAAATTTAGTTTGATTTCCTTTTTTCCAATTTTTTGCTCAAGCACAATTTCGTTATTGCGAATTAATTCAACTTTTTCTATATTATTAGAGCTTATAATGCTTAACTTAACTGTTCTTTTCTTTTCTAAATGTTCATTTTTCTCAAGCATAATAATATCACCCATAAAAAAGTCATCAAGCCAGAATTGAATAATAACTCGAGGGCCAGTGGTACCATAGCATTTTCGGGTTAATAATTGATTCCATAATTCTTCTTTAGATAATTTATCTTTATAAGACCATATCGCCATTATTCCTGAAGGATATATTCCATTATCTATATCCAGTGGACCCGAGGGAAATGCTCCGATATGATCATCTCCTCCCGCTGTAAAACCTAGCTTATATCCTCTTTTAAGAGCGTCTTTCACATAACACCCTTTTTTTCCTAATATGGCACCTCTCTTTCTAGCATACTTTCCATATCCAAAAAATTTATATCTAGGAGGAATTGGATTGCCCTCTGAATATGGATATTCTTGATTACCCCAAGTAGAATAGATTTCTACTAATTTTTCAAGTTGTTGGTCAAAATAATCCCAATTACGATAACCAGGTCGTAGAGCCGTATGATGCCCGATTAATAAAACTTTTCCTTTATATGGATAGAGATTTTTATTCAGTTTACGAGTAGAATTATACTTATTTATATCTGATCGTAGGATTGGAAGATCATTATTTCTATGATATATACAGATATCTCCATACCCCGAATACCATGTACCATATTCATAACCAAAAAGAGAAGTAAGAGAATCATTTTTATTTATTCTTTCTATAATTTGCTTAATTTCATTAAAATCTTTATTTTTAGTTTCCCAGAGGTGGTCATGTTCCGTACTAGTCCCAAAATCTAACCCTGCTTTAATTAGATTTGAAAAGTAAGCTTCTATTGATCTTACTCCATCACTCTTATTAGTATGGGCGTGTAAAAATCCCCAATACAATTTAGGATGCTCATCTTGATTTGAAACACATTTTATCACATTTGATCGATATATCTTCCCTTTATATTGAATACCAATATAGAAATTACCTTCTTCTGAAAATTTAAGGTGATCAATCCAATAAACTCCATCATTTGTTTGAATAGTTAACTTTTCTTTTAAATAAGATTTTGAATTTGTATTAATATCTACTTGTAAGATTTTTATGTTATTTAATTGGTGCGGAATTAAATTATGATATTTATCTTCGACTCTCACTAATATTCTAAATAGCTCATTCTTCTTGATAATAGAGGGAGAAATTATATTAATATGATTAAACTTTGAGCTGAAAACTTCTAATGTGGGAATTTCTTTTAATAAAATAGGATAATTTTGGGGTAATTTAAGTAAGATTTCGATCTTTTTCTCTGATTCAATAATAGATTGAGCCAAAGTATTCATTATTGAAAACCTCATCTGAGTATCTTTAGGGATTCCATCTTTTTCAGTTATAAAATAATGTAAAGATAATTCTTTTCCTGTAATGAGCAATGGAATCTTATTAAGACTAACTTCCGAATCTAATCGAGCGAAACCATTAAAATTATGATCTTCTGTTTGGATGTAATACCAGTCGTTTTTATTATTTCTACCTCCCCGAAACCTAAAAATAAGATTTGAATGATGGGGTATAGCTTTTATTAGTTTAAAGTGGAAACTTATTGAGCATAATTCGCGAACTTTTACTTTTTTAGGGGAAATCTTTAAAATTTGTAAAAATTTATTACTTTCGGCCTTCGAACCATCTTGTCCCATATTAATAATCTAGTTAATATAACATTAGAATAAAAGGATGTCATTTTTTTATTTCTACAATTCATTTTATTGAAAAAATTGAGTCATTAAATCGCGAAGACACATTTTTAGATAGATATTTTCTTATTTTTAGAGATCTCTTACAAGACACATATTTAATCTCTTTATTATGAACTTTCATTAAAATCTTAAAAATAAAACCTTAATAATTTGTGTAAATTATTCAAATTGTAATTTTTTTTTGAGAATTAATTTTAATTTTTAAGGTAATAATACAAAAGCAAAAGAGGATTGATTATAATTGAGTAGTAGATTGGAGAAAACACATAAAATATTAGAAGAATTAGAAGAAGAAGCGACGGACGTTATTGGAGCTGCAATAATTAAAACTAATGGATTAATTGTATCCTCTGCCTTACCAAAAGAAACCGATGAAAGAATGATTGCGGCAATGTCTGCGGCACTTTTAGGGACGAGTAAAAGAACTGCAGAAGCATTATTTAATGGAGTTTTTAAAAGTTTACACCTTGAATTAAATAAAGGTGATATGTTCTTGCTAAGAGCAGGACGAGTAATTTTGGCAGTTATTACTCAGAAAGAACCAAATGTGGGTCTTATTTCATTACAAATGGAAGAGACTAGTAAAAAAATTAAAGAATTGTTTAAAATGGAGGAATAAACTAAATGGGACGGGATAAAAGAAGATTAGGTCAATTAAAATTCATAGCTTCGATGTTTCAGATGGTTATGAAAGAATTAGATAATGTAATGGGTCCAGAATCAATTAGGACGATATTTAGATTGATTGGAGAAAGACAAGGAGAAGCAATAGAAAAGCGAATGAAAGATAAATTTAATGTTGATAATTGGACTCCGGAAATATTAGCAGATAAATTAATTCAAGATGTTTTTAACCCTGCTTTAGGCGAAGGTCAAGCCGAAATAAAAGTTAGCGATGATGAAATGATCATATCTCTTGGTGTCTGTCCCTTTCAGAGAGCAGGTATAGACACATCAGATAAATTTTATTGCACATATACCGAGGGATTAATTGAAACAGTAGCTCAAAAGGCATTAGGAAATGTTAGTTTTAAGAGTGATGAATTAATTTCTGAAGGAAAATCTTGTTGTACATTTGATTTAAAATTAACCTAACTTTCTTATTATTTTTTTATATATAGAAAATTTTAATAATAATTCCAATAAGAATGATTCATAGCATTTTAATTTTAAAGCGAACAGGCGAGAAATTGTACCATTGCAATTATTCGGATATTGCATGGAATGAAATATTAACTTCAGGCTTTATTTCAGCTCTATTTAGTTTTTCTCAAGAATTATTTGAAGCCGATATTCAAGATATAGAGCTAGGCTCCTATAGACTTCTATTCGAAAGTGAATCGAAACATGATTTAATTTATCTAGCGATTTTCGATAAATTGGACAGTATAATTAATATACGTCAAAAATTAGATGAATTGACTAATAAAATTGAAGCGAAATATGAAAAAATATTACAAAAAGATCTTATAACATCCAATGATTTAGAAGGAATCGGAGAATTGACTGATGAGATAATTAAACCTTCAATCTCTAATGAATATCTCACAAATGGATTAAAAAAGGATTTAATTGATATTTTAAAAGAATTTAAGAATAATTCTGAAATTTTAGATGCTGATTTAATTTCAGGTATGGGAATTCCCTTAAGTAAAGAATGGAAAAAAGATTTTCTTGCTTTATGCTTAAGACAGATGGATGCATTTTGGAAATCTAAACAATATTTATTAGATCAAATTATATTATCCTATGAAGGCAGACATCTTATTTTATATAAAATAAATAAAAATTTAGTATTATCTTGCTTAATTCGACGAAATACACCATTAGGAATGGCTACCCTACTATTGGAGGAATCGGTAGATAAGATAAATAAAATATTACCAGAATATTAAAAAAATAGAGGAAAATCACAATGGAGATTTTTAACAAATTTAAAAATTATTTTAGTACTTCGATTGAAAATTTAAAAGAATTAGAAAAAGAACTGATGGAATTACAGAATCAATTCAAATCGGGTTTTATAGCTGTATTTGGTTTTGGAGGAAGAGTTAAAGGGCTCCCTTTAATTTACAAAGCGGAAAATAAAGATAGGATAAAAAAAATATCCGCTAAATTTGTTAATACACTAAATTCAGTAGATAACTTATTAAGTACGCAGAGTGTGGAGAATTTAAACATTCGGTTTACTGAAAATATCATTCATTATAGAAGAGTAAATAATGAAATCGGTATTATAGCTTTAATAGAATATGGAAGGGATATTGATAAAGTCAAGGACTGGATTGGAGATCATTTATCAAATGTAAAAGCTCTTTTTAGATAAAAAGGAAGAGTTAAATATCCCTTTAAATGATTGATACTATCATATCCCGTATAAAAATCAACTTTCATTTTTTATTTGGATAAGCCTTGTGCTCTAACAGGTCCAAAACCAGTATCAATTACTGCTCCCAAACCCGGTTTTCCAGGGATCTCAACTTTATATGGGATTTCTTTATACTTGCAATGTTATTTTAGCTACTCAATCAACATTATTATTTTTCTGCTTAAAAACTGTAATAAAAATTGCAATTAAAATAAGAATCGAACCTAAAATACCCAATGGACTTAATATTTCATTACCAAAAAGGAATCCGAACAATGCGGCAAATACGGGTTCTAATGCAAATATTATCGCTGTGTTGGCCGAATTTACATGTTGTTGGCTCCAATTCTGAAATATGAATGTAAATGTTGTTACAATTAATCCCATGTAAATCATAATTGCCCAAAACCCCACAGATACAAATGGTATATTATTATATGATTCACCTAAGAGAAAAGAAAAGATAAAACAGCATAAAATTATTGTTATTATTTGAATTATTGAAAACAAATATACATTTACTACTTTAACTGCTTTATCATTATAAACTATAAAGAGTGCACAAAATACCGCGCAAATCAATACTAGAAAGTCTCCAATAATTATCCCCGCTTCACCCTCTAGAAATAAAAATCCCATTCCAATCACCGCAATGAAAGCTGCAACCCATACACGTTTTTTAAAAGTTTCTTTAAAAAATATCCCTCCTAAAAAAGGCACAATTATTGTATTTAGCCCTGTAATAAAGCCCCCCTTCCCGGCGGTGGTTGTCTTCAACCCTAAGGTTTGAGTTGCAATTGCAGCGAAATATAATAGTCCAGAAATGAATCCCATAAGAATAATTTTTTTATTAATCTTTTTTATGAAGATGCAAAAAGGCAAAAATCCTATCAACGCAATTGAAAACCGTAATGTTAAATAGAAAAAGACCGGAACTGTTTCAATAACGGTTTTTGTAATAATAAAAGTAGTACCCCATAAGATGGTCGTTAAAATGAGTAGAATATAGGCAATTATTTTAATCTTCTCTTCTGAAAACGAACCATTTTTCGATACCTTACCTTGATTTATCTCCATTTACTTATATAAAAACCTACTTTTAGTAAGTAAAAAGACAATTCAATAAAAAATATTGTATTCTATGAAAAGGGATAAAAGAATAAAAAAGCTATATGATAAATTAGTTGATTTCTTCTCTTTTATTAGTTAAATCAATTCTTTTAATCTTTAAGTTCCCCCTCTTTATCTAATACCCAATAAAGTCCTACCCCCCCCATAACTATCGCAACTATTAAGACATAGCAATTTGTTGTAATAAAAAAGATCAAGATAAAATAAGGAATGACATATGTGACTATATTTGTATTTACATAGATTAAATAAATAAATTCCGAATTCAAAAATCCTATGAGAAGCAAAACTACGCCAATTAGAAATAGATGTTTACTATATGTATAATCGTTGACTTCGTTATTATTACTAAACGTTATCAATATGATTCCAGTGATTAAATATGTACATAAAGAAACAATTAAGCAAAGCCATAAGACAAGTGCCAATAAGTCATAAATATTAAACATTTGTACAATATATAAAGCTTCACTGCCTCCGTAAACTTCTACTGGAATTAAAGTTAAAACGATGAATGCAATTATATCCATTAAAGAAACTACTAGCATCCCAACTGCTCCAAATATCTTGACATACTTTGAGACTATTTCTCTTTCCATGATAATATTAAAAATTAGATAATTTAAATAATTTTTTCAAATTCTTGATTACATTTTATTTCAATAAATATTTTAAATTTTCAATGATACATAACAACATAGAAAAAAGATTATCTATAATCTTCGCCTTTTTAGGCAATAGATTAAATGTTTAAATATGATCTTAACTAATATATAACTGAATGCTATGAATTTTAAAACATCAAAGAGTCATTTTGAAGAAAGCGATGTGTTGTTTAAAATAATAATTTTTGGAGAGGGAGGCGTAGGGAAAACTACCTTGATTAGGCGGTATTTAGAGGGTTATTTTGAGGAATCAATAAAAATGACAATTGGGGTAGACTTCTTCATGAAAAACATTGAGATTAAAGATCTTATAGTTTCATTGCAGATTTGGGATTTTGCAGGGGAGGAACGCTTTCGTTTTCTTCTACCTAGTTATGTGGCCGGGGCATCAGGAGGAATTTTTATGTATGATATAACTAGACGCTCCACATTGAATCGAATAAATGAATGGTTATCAATATTTCAAGAACAATATAACAAGAAAGAGACTGATGAATTTCTTCCCGTAATTATCTTAGGAGGGAAAATCGATAGAGAAGAAGATAGATCAGTTAACCTCTCAGATGCTAAAAAACGTTTAGATGGTTTCAAATGTCTTAATTTTATGGAATGTTCTAGTAAAACAGGTGAAAATGTGGAAGATGTTTTTATAAAATTAGCAAAACATTTACTAAAACGAATGGATGAAATTCCATCATAAAAAAGTGTGAAACAAAATAGAGAATAACTCAAAATAATTCTCTAATTCATTCATCGAAATGAGTTAATTTTTAAAAAGTATAATCGATCCTAATCAGTATAAAAGATAAAAATAGAATTCATAATGGTAATGTCTAAATTTCTAAATGTATAAGCAATTCTACTCCGAATTGATTTATTTTATATTCAATTATAGTTTATATGATTTTAAGAATAAAGTATAGTGAATAAAAAATGAATCTACAATTGGTTGGATCAGAACCTTATAATGATCCAATTGAGTCCCTTTATAAAGATTTAAACACAGATCCAGATAAAGGGTTATCAAGTCCTCAAATAGATATTTATCTTAAAGATCATGGTTTGAATGAACTTCCAGAGGTCAAAGGTGACCTATGGAGAATTTATCTCGCACCTATATTTAATTTCTTAATTCTAATCTTGATTATCTCGGGAATAGCAGTTATTCTCTTAGGGTCTCCTCAAGAGGCTATTATTACATTTGTTGTAGTTTTTATCAACTCAATTACAGCGATAATTCAACAATATCGGGCAAGAAAAGCAATTAAGTCGTTGAAAAAGATTTCTAGCTTAACTTCAACTGTAATAAGGGAGGGAAGTGAACAAGAAATACCCTCAAAATATCTAGTCCCTGGAGATATATTACTTTTAAATCAAGGAGATAAGGTTCCAGCTGATGCTAGACTTATTATGGGAATAGATTTAGAAGTCAATGAGGCTCCACTTACTGGAGAAAGTGTTCCTGTAAAAAAGGAGGAAATAGCATTAGAAGAAACTAATTTGTCAATTCAAAAGCAAAAAAATATGCTTTTTTTTGGCACATATGTTGTTAAAGGAAATGCAAAGGCACTCATCGTTCGAACGGGAGAATATACAGAAATTGGCACGATTTCATCATCATTAGAAAAAATAGGCTCTATAGAAGAGATACCATTGACGAAAAAATTAAATAGGCTTGCTTCTATTCTTGGTGTGCTTATTCTTATTAATTTGACGGTCTTAATTATTTTTAAGTTATTTATTCTTCAATTACCTGTTCAAAATGCGTTAGTAGATTCCATAATTAGAGCGCTCAATATAATGCCTATTAATTTACCATTACTTGTTACATTAGTGCTTGTCACAGGAGTATTAAATATGGCACAAAGCGGAGTAATTATCAAAAACTTATCAGCAATTGAATCTTTAGGGCGAATATCTGTAGTATGTTCTGATAAAACAGGTACGATAACAAAAAATGAAATGACAGTGAAAAAATTCCAAATAAATAATTCCGAATTTGATGTTACAGGTTCTGGTTATGATGATGATGGGGAAATTCTCAAAAATGGGAGAAATTATACCTTTCACTCAGAAACATTTTCAACCTTAGTAGATTCGATAGTAGTAAACAATACTGCCAAACTCATTTTTGAAGATGTAAAAATTAAAACTCATGAAGCCAAGGTAAAAGCTGTCAGAAAAGTTATTGGATCACCGACTGAAGGTGCATTGTTAGTATTAGCTGAAAAAGCGGGGTTTGAACCATATGATATTCGCCAAAAGTATGAAAAACTCAAAGAATTTTCCTTTGATTCATCACTAAAACGGATGACTACGGTTTGCAAACTAAAAAATGGAAATGGTGAAGTATATGCATTTTCCAAGGGCGCCCCAGAACTTATCTTAGAATTATCTGATGCTCTAGAAATTGAAAATACAATAAAACCTTTAACCGATTCTTTAAAAGGGAAAATTAACGACTCGATACAAAAACAGGCAAATCAAGGATATAGAACATTAGGGATAGCATATCGCACGCTACAATCATCTGAAACCTTTAAAAGAGAGGCAATTGAGAATGATTTAATATTTTTAGGGTTCGTATCGATTATTGATCCTCCACGAGGAGAAGTTAAAGAAGCGATTAAGGAATGTCAAGCGGGAGGTATAAAAGTCGTGATGATTACGGGAGATCATCCTGCAACTGCTAAAACTATCGCGACTCAGATGAATATTTTTAAAGAGGGAGATTTCATTATTAAGGGCAATGAAATTAAAAACTTAAAAAATTCAGAGATAGATAATATATCAGTTTATGCACGAGTGGAGCCATCAGATAAAGATATTATTGTTAAAAAATATCAAGAAAAAGATAAAGTAGTGGCTATGACAGGTGACGGAGTAAATGATTCATTGGCATTAAAAAACGCGAATTGTGGAGTAGCGATGGGAATTACTGGGACAGACCTGGCAAAAGAAACGTCCGATATGGTCATTTCAGATGATAATTTTGCATCAATTAAAAAGGGAATCGAAACAGGACGGGGGCTGTTTTCTAAAATTAGAACAATCATTTTCTTTTTCATATGCCTTAATATTATGGAAGGTTTTATTTTCCTTGGACTGGAATTTATCCCGACTGTCCAGTTATTTGATTCAAATTTTCAACAAATTTACATTTATGTTATCGCCCATTCTTTCCCACCATTAGCGTTGGTAATCGATCGGCTTCCTAAAGATATTATGCAAGAACCTCCAAGAAATGAAGAAGAAATATTAAATCGAAATATGTGGAAAATGTTGTTACTCCAAGCTTTCTTAATGGGTCTTGGATTAATCCTCATATTATCATTCACTTTGACCTCTATCATTCCCTTAAATAGTTGGAATTTAAATTCTCAATTAAGTTACATCGAACCCTATGCTTCATCAACTAATTTACTGAGAACTCAAAAAGCACGAACAATGTTTATCTCTACACTTTATATTTTTGAGACTACTTTTTTCTGGACCTTCAGACGTCCCAATAAATCCCTTTTGAAGGGTTTTTTTGGAGAATTCTCTTTTACTTTATTTATCGCAAGCTTATTTACTATTTCAATTCATATATTAGTGGTTTCGTTCTCTTTTATAGTAAATCATACAATAAATGATGTTATAGGGTTGAATTTTCAATTAAATTTCATGTTTTTATCTATTTCTGATTGGTTGATATGTTTGGCTTTTGCTATAATTCCTATAATAGGAATAGAAATTTTCAAGCTCTATGCTAGAAAAAATGATATTTATTTTTAAAAGAAAGATTTATGATTTTAGATAGGATTATTTCAAAATTCTTTTTTATCATCTTTTTTTTAATTAGTTAATATGAGTGAAATTTTTTGTAAAATTATTTAAAGTATATATTTTATATTCTATTATATAAAGCCTTTTGAGAAAAGATATTATCGATAAAAATGGATAATCAATATTATAATTTAGACAAATCTGAGATTTATGAAAAATTAGATACCGATCCCCATAATGGACTCAGTGAACAAGAAGCTACTGCACGTTTAGAAAAATATGGTCCAAATGAACTCCCCAAAGTATCGAGAGGGCTTATAAAAATATATTTAGCACCTCTTTTTAATTGGTTAATAGTGATCTATTTATTAGGAGCTTTAATTTTGTTTCTAATTGGGTTATTAGGAAATGAAAAACAAGATATTGTTTTTATAGCAATTACCCTTGGAGTAGTGCTATTGAATTGTCTTGTGGCAATCATTCAACAATATCGCGCAACCAAAAAGCTGGAGGCATTAAAAGAATTATCCGCACCCACCACAGTAGTAATACGGGAAGGAAATAAACATAAAATCCCTACTCGAAATGTTGTCTTAGGGGATTTATTAGATCTTACCCAAGGAGATAAAGTTCCTGCTGATGCCAGAGTTATCGATGGGAAAAATTTAGAAGTAAACGAAGCCTCTTTAACAGGTGAGAGTGAACCGATTCAAAAAGATTCAGAGGGTAATCCTCTAACAGGAGAAAAACCGATCCAAGATAGGGATAATATGTTGTTTTACGGAACCTATATAACTCGTGGAAATTCAAAAGCCATCGTTGTTAAGATAGGAGGCGATACTGAAATTGGCCAGATCTCTGAGGGTTTAAATGCTGCTGGGACTACTGAAATTCCAATTCGGCAGAAAATGAATAATTTTGGTAAATATCTTGGTTTAGCTGTAATTATTTTCTGGATTCTTACTATGTTAATTCTATTTATTTGGAAATCTGAATTTAATATCGCAAGAAGTTTAAATTCAGCTCTTGATATTTTACCCATCAATATACCTCTTCTCACAACAATCGTTTTGATTACTGGTGTTTTAAATATGGCTAAAACGGGCGTTATAATTAGAAATCTCGCTTCAGTTGATAGTTTAGGTCGTGTAAGTGTAGTATGTACGGATAAAACAGGCACATTAACTAGAAATCAAATGTGTGTACAACACATATGGTCTAATGGACATATTTTCGAGGTTACAGGAGAGGGTTACACTCCTAAGGGAGAAATCAAATACAAAAATGGTGGAGTCTCTTCCCAAGCTATCGAAAATATCAATGAATATCCATATTTAAAATTATTAATCATTTCTGGTTTTTTAAATAATAATTCGGCGTTAGTAAAGTCGGAAGTAGAAACTGCCGGAAAAGAAACAAAAATCGTGGATAAATGGAAAATCATCGGGTCTCCAACAGAAGGTGCTTTAGTGGTTTTATTTCAAAAAATTATGGGTAATCACTTATTAGATGAGTATCAATTAATTGATGAGTTTCCTTTTGATTCATCTATTAAACGAATGACAAAAATATTTCAAAGGGGTAATACATACTTTTCATTTACCAAAGGTGCAAGTGAGATCATTATTCCTCGTTGCTCCCGTATTTGTAATAACGGGAATATTGTTGAATTTTCAAATGATTTAAAAAGAGATATTGAAGAGAAGATCAACCGTTTTGCTTCAGAAGGATTTAGAATTTTAAGTATTTGTTATAAAAAGTACGATTCATTACCTCCGGATGAAGAAAATGAACGAGATGATTTTGAGTCTGATATGATATATTTAGGATTTGTAACCATTTCCGATCCACCTCGTGCTGGTGTAACTGATTCTGTAGAAGAATGTTATAATGCTGGAATTGAGGTTGTGATGATCACCGGAGATTCTACTGTGACAGGGAGGGCAATTGGGGAAAGAATTGGTATAATAAAGGGCCCTAATGATAAGGTAATCGAAGGAGAAGAAATAAAAACAATTGAATCCGATGAGGATTTTAATAACATAAAGGTTTTTGCGAGGGTTTCACCTAAACACAAAGAAAATATTGTCAAACGATATAAAAAACAAAATCGTGTGGTATCAATGACTGGTGATGGAGTAAATGACACTTTAGCTCTTAATATGGCAGATTGTGGCGTTGCAATGGGTATTCAAGGAACTGACGTTGCAAAAGAAGCATCTGATATGGTTATTTCTGATGATTCATTTAATTCTATTGTTAAAGGTATCCATCAAGGAAGAGGGATTTTTTCGAAAATCCGTGCTGTTGTATTTTTCTACATTTGTATCAATTTGTTTGAAGGCCTTGTGCAATTTTTCTTAGCAATTATCTTAGGATTACCATACTTTTTATCAGAAACTTATTATTTTCAATGGTTATTTCTTTCATTAACTCTTCATTCCCTTCCAGGACTCATTTTAACATTCGATTCCATCTCTGATGATGTTATGAAAGAAAAACCGAGAAATTCGGAAGAAATTTTATCTAAAAAAGTTGTATATTTATTGATTATTTTTGGAATCTTATTAACAATTTCTATGCTCATTGTTTATTCCATTTCTATTTCTGGTTTTTATCCTGTATTTGAAGAGAATCTGATTGGGGAAAATATGGATGCTTATCCTGATTTTGCAGCAATGGGACTTAATTTGAGAGAAGTAAAAACACTTACAATGCTTATGGTAGTTCTATTTTTCTGTGAATCCTTTTTGGTCTTTCAGATTAGACGCCCAAATAAGTCATTGTTTAAAAGTATAAAAGAGGATTCAACAAAATTGATGTATCTGATTACATTCTTTCTCTTTAATATTCTATTGCTTTTAATGTACGTGCCTAATGTTCAAATAGTATTGAATCTAATAGGTGTGGAATTCAACTTTATGTTTTTAACCGCGATGGATTGGTTAGTGTGTTTTTTAATTTCTCTGATTTGTATTGTCGGATTTGAAATTGTTAAATATATCGCTCGCAGGAATAATATCAAGTTTTAATCTTTCTTCTTTTTTCTTTTAATTCTAACATTTTTCTTATATTTTCTTAAAACTAAATATACGTAAGAATAACTTATATTTATGATTATTAATAACTAATATTAATAAACAACAAATCGTCTATAATTATTTTGTGAAGTAATCTTATGTCGAAAAAATATCAAGTCTCAATTGTAAAATATGAAAAACCAAAAGAATCAGTAAGGAAAGCAATCAATTTAATTAATGGATTAAAAGATATCAGCACTGATTCGAAGGTTTTCATTAAGCCCAATGTAGTATATTGGAATTCTGAATGTGATTTTCCAAAATGGGGGATGCTAACAACATCACGAGTTGTAAATGATGTGGTCGAATTGCTCCATGAACGAGGTTTTAGCGATATTACTATTGGAGAGGGGATTATCTCGGAGGATCCTAATAATAAATCTGTTGCTGAAGATGCATTTGAAAGTTTAGGGTATTATAAACTTAGAGATCGCTACGGAATAAAAGTTTATAATGCATTTGAACGCCCTTATGAAAAAGTTAATTTAACTAAAAATATAACTGCGAGAATGAGTTCTGATATGCTTAATTCTGATTTTTTAGTGAATTTACCTGTTCTTAAAACTCATGCTCAATGTAAAGTATCCTTAGGAATCAAAAATATAAAGGGATTAATTAGCATTTCTTCCCGTAAAAAGTTCCATAGTGCAGACCCCGAACATGATCTTCATTATAATGTTGCTCAATTGGCAAATAAAATCCCTCCTTGTCTGACAATTCTTGACGGAATTTATACCATCGAAAGAGGTCCTGCTATGGACGGAAAGGCACATAGAAGTGATATACTTGTGGCCTCAAGAGATATAGTTTCAGTTGATATAGTTGGCTCAAATTTACTGGGGATAGGTCCCGAAGAAGTACCTTATATTGTTCAAGCCGCTAAAGATCGAGATCGAAAAACCGATTTAGCAGATATAGAAGTGAAGGGAGAAAGTATTGAGAATCTTGCCAAACCCCATGAATGGGATTATATATATAAAGAAAATGATACTCTTCCGCTACCTTATGCGAAAGCAGGGATTAAAGGAATTAAATATTATAAATATGATGAATCGATGTGTACTTTCTGTTCATTTTATAATGGAATTGTATTAACCGCAATAAAAACTGCATGGAAAGGAAGAAATGGTGAACCATTTGATGATGTTGAGATTCTAACCGGTAAAAACATGGAACCTCAGAAAGGTATGAATAAAACTATTTTATTTGGGCAATGTCAATATGTTCGCAATCGAGAACATCCCAATATAAATGAACTCATTGCAATCAAAGGTTGTCCTCCATCTGTTGAAGATATTCAAGAAGGCTTAAGGAAGGCTGGAATAAGCGTGCCCTCTTATTTCTTTAAGAATATTGATAAAGCTCCGTTGCTATTTATGCAAAAATATAAGGGAAAACCCGAATTTAAAGAAGAATTCTTTGAAATTAAATAATTTTTAGATTTTTTCTTTATTCTTTTCTTTTAATTTTTGATTTAATTTCCTAATTTTATAATAAAAATCTTTTGTAGAGTTTTATTATCTAATGTAAAGATTTTATCAAAGCTATCTTTTTATTATAACCCAATTAAATTTAAAGTATAATACTAATATTAACATAAAGTAATTAGAGAGGAAGATTAATCATATGCCAATTAAGATAGGAGATGTGGTACGAATTGAATATGAAATAAGGGATAAAGACGGCAAATTGCTTGGAACAAGTAAAGATAATCAAGATGGAACTATTAAGATCCATCTTGGTACGGGGCAAGTTCTTCCTGCTTTTGAGGGAGAAATAGTAGGGATGAGTAAGGGAGAGAAAAAAAAGTTTAGTTTGGAACCTGATAAAGCCTATGGTGAATTTAACCCTCTTTTATTAGAGAAAATCCCTAAAAAAGATTTATCTGATGATCTCGACTTGCAGTTAAGAAATATGGTTGAAATAGTCGGTCCAAATGGAATGACATCTACAGGCTGGATTCGATTAATTGAGGACGATTTTATTATTGTTGATTTGAATCCCCCCTTAGCGGGTAAAACGCTTCATTTTTCTGTAAAACTTATTGAATCTGGTCTGGAACCCGATGAAAATCCAAATCCCTTTCAATTTGGAGTTAGCTGTGAAACTTGCAATCATGAATATGAATAAGAGAATTATCTTATTATTCCAGTTTTTTAATTTTATGAATTAATCACTTTTATGAAGTAAATATGAGATTAAAATATACAATACTGTATAATAATTCTAATATCCCAACAAGTACTAACAAAATACCTGTTATTTTAAGTCGACTTTTTCTCATCTTAAATTTCTCTTCATATTTTAGACTGAATATTAAGAAACTAATTGAAGCCATGAGTATAATAAATCCTACAATGATATTTAAAATATAAGTTAAGTTATTGAAAATTGAAATAAGTAAACCATCATCTAATAAAATGCTTAAGGTAATGGAAGAAATATGTTTAATTAATACCCCACTAAGATAAAGAGAACCCGTGATAATAAGATGGAAATATCGTCTATTTTTTATTCCTATTATTAAGAATAATATACTACTGATAAATATTAAGATAAAATAAGAAATTCGTATAATTGAGTTTATTATATTCAATGAAATTGTAGCAAATGGTAATTCTGAACCCGTATATACTTCACCCCAAAAAAATGAAGATGCTATAATCAATGATGTGGCGGTATAAAATATCATAATAAGATATCTTAATATTAATAATATCCCTATTTCTTTAAATAAGAACCCTAATTGGATTCTTGAATCCACTTCCTTTGAGTTTCCCGCTGAAAATAAGAAAGCATATGCAATAATCTTTAGAATTGGAAATGTAAATATGGTTAATATTAAACTAATTAAGTATATGATAGTTTCGATTTGTGTCATATTGAAAAATTATCAATTCTCTCTTAAAAATCTTTTTATTATTATTAATTTTTAATACAGAATAATTTAAAAGAAGAAAATTAAAAAAAATGGCTAGAGAGTAATCGAATTTTTATTCGAAGCCTTTAATGAAAGCTTCAACATTATGTCCTAAAACTCCATGATTGTATCCCCCTTCTAATAAGGAATATCGCCGTCCTTTGCATAATTCTTCTGAATATTCTTTCATTAATCTTCCCAATTCAGTATA
>SDNL01000105.1 GCA_004524365.1 Promethearchaeota archaeon
TAAACGCTGTTTTTCCTTCTTTTTGCTCTAATGCTTCTTTTATTTCACTATTCATCGATGAAAATAGAGCATCCCACATTTCAATCATGGGATATGGTGGAGATGTAATGATTAAGCTAATTGAACTTGATGGAAGTTCCCTCATCTCAATAGAATTTTTAAAATATATCTTATGATGCGTCTTCATAATTTTTTTATGGGTGATTTCCAAATTTATTTTATATTATGCATAACTCGGAAGAGATATAAAAATTTGGTAATAAGTAGCAATTTAAAGAAATTAAAAGATATATTCTTTTAATTTAAGAGTAGGTAAAATATTGCCAAGACCTTTATCTATAGTATGAAGCATTATTTTCTTGTTTAGCGCATAAGCAATAATTAAGCAATCATTATAAGAAAGAATATGAGAATACTTGCACTTTAATTCTCCTGCTTTAAAAACGAGAGACTTGTTTATGTTGACTAAGATTACTGGATAATTATCTATAAATGAGGCAATACGAATTTCCGCTCCCATTTTCCCCAAAAGTTTACACATATGATAATATGCTTCAATTAAGATTGGATAAAGAATATTTACCGTAAAAATTCTACTCTTTATATCATTCATCAACTTTACTATTTTTTTGGGTGGTTTTTTTGAATAAAATAGAGTGATTATCCCCGTATCCAAGCAAATAGCGTTTTTCAATTACATTTCCCTCTCTAATTCTTGTTTTTTTAAAGTTTTTGATAAATTTTTTATATCTTCTCTGCTATATGAGTCTTTCCGTAATACTTCGTCATCTTTAATTGGAATGATTCTTAAAGACCCCTCATCTTCTAACACAAAAACTTTATCGCCATCCTTTAAATTATATTTTCTCCTAAATACCACTGGTATTGTAATCATGCCATTATTTGTGACTTTTACAGCTTTTTCTTTTATAATTTTTTTAATACTCATATTTCGTAAATAACTGAAATGCTTAATAAATCGTACTCCTATTTATTAAACTTGAATTTCACTAAATATCTTAGGATATTTGGAAAATCCCAAAATATCTCCTACCTAACTAAAAAAAGAAATTTATTAGAATTAGAAAATTATGTCTTATTGTTAGAATGTATGGGGAGGTAGTCTAGCTTGGTATGATTCTCGGTTCGGATCCGAGAGGCCAGGGGTTCGAATCCCCTCTTCCCCATTTCTTGTGAATATATATTTTCGCTTTTAAAATTTGGGGAAATTATTTATTTTCCATAAATTCTTGATCATTATCGAGCGCTTTTATATAATCCGGAGTATATTTGGTCTTTAAGAGATTTGCGTTTCCAGTTGCAATGAGTTTTCCTTCTAAATCGGAGACTTGGGCAAAAAAATGGACAATATGTCTTCCTTCTCTAACCATACTTGCTTTAACGCGTACAGATTCGTCAATTTTTACTTTTCCTAAGAAATTAATTTGCGCATCAATCGTTATTAAAAAGCCCTTATAACCGAGGGTTGCTGTGCACATCCCAATCGTATCGTCGATTAAAGCTGCTTGCATTCCGCCGTGGAGTAAACCGGTGGGGTTGGCCATCTCTGCCCGAAGTTTATATTCCAAAACTATCTCACCGCGTTGTACTTTTATTATTCTTCCATCCAACCACTTTGAAAATGCTGGAATGGGACCAGGGGCTTCTGATATAGGTTTGCCCTTGAATGCATTGAATAATTTAACTATCCGCTCTGATCGTTCCTCTCTTTCTTTTTCTTTTTGATTCATTTATAAAAATCCTATTTTCGTGCTTTGTAATGATTTACGTTTATACGAATTTAATTGAATATACATTAAATTACTAAAAAGGTTTTATATAATAATCCATAAAATTCAATCAAATTTTACTCTATTACAAATTAAGTTGGTTCAATTCGAGCATAATTAAATTTATAGTTTATAACCATCACGATTAAAAATTTATGTAAATGTTTAATAATTATGAAAGAATTGAGTGCACGAAACCAATTAAAAGGTACGGTGAAGAAGGTCAAAAAAGGACCAGTTAACGCAGAGATCACGATAGAACTTCCTGGAGGTACGGAAATAACTTCAATCATTACTATTTCTTCTGCTGAGAGATTAGGATTAGAGGAAGGAGTTAAAGCTTATGCCGTAATAAAAGCTACAAGCGTGATGATAGGAAAAGATTAATTTCCTTTCTTCTTTTTTTTCCATTGTGTACGAATCTTATTCTTGGGAAATATCAACTTTAGATTTTTCTTTTAATCCCTTATTCCTATTTTCACATATACTTTCATATGTATGAGTTAAACCAATCAAAATTGAGATGCTTTTTAACTAACTCTAAAAATTTTGGAGGAGAATGTATTCCAAGGTCTGAAATTATTCTAGTAATGTATTTAGATGGTGTAATGTCAAAATAATAGTTTTTAATGGTTAGTTTATTTTTCTGTCCACTTTTTTTATAAATCTCATTAGAAGGTTTTTTTTGTATTTTGATTTCTTGACTAAAATGGCTTCGAAGGTTATATTTAAATGAATCACCAATTGCAAAGACCTTTTTATTATTTTCGAAAGCAAGCACCGATAAAGGATAAGTTCCAATTTTATTGATAATAGAACCATCCCTCAAAATGCTGTCAATTCCCACCAATACCATATCAATTTCTTCAATAAACTTTCCCATTGCTGAATCAACAATTAAATTCGTTTGAAAATTATTTGAATAGTATTCCGCAGTTTTTTGTCCTTCCAATAAGGGACGAGATTCCAAGACATAAAAAATAATATTTTTATCAGTATGCTTTGAAAATAATGTATTAATCGTGGAACTATGCGATATAAGCATAATTTTCAATTCGGGTTTATATATTCGATTCAGTAAGGAACCAAAATGAGTTTGAAGGGACGTCATTTGTTTTGTTCTATAATTAGACAGTTCTTTCAAACGCTTTAAAATAATTCCCTTCGTTATTCGATCCTTACCCCTCATTAAGAATCCGATTGTATTAATCAAAGGGGCCATACTTGGTCGTGAATTAATTATCTGAGATGCTATTTTAATTAAACCTATTGATATATCGATATTATTCTTTGAAAACCCTTCAAGATATATTTCTATAATCTCAATTGCTTTCTCAATTAACTCACGTGCCCCAGAGGAGTTATCTTGCCTTAAATCTTCAAGCTTTTGTTTAATTGGAGATGTCATATTCAAACTTGTGATATGAAGTTATTTATATTACAATAAGAAGTAAAATATTAATAAATACAATAAACTAATTTTAATTCAGATTCACTTAATATTGTAAACTTTTAAATACTTAGAATTCTTCTTTTTAGAATATGCCTTTAGAACCTAATACAATTGAATACCAAGTTTTTTATATTCTAACTATTCTTTTATTAGTGGCTAAATTCTCTTTATCAATATATCTCGGAAAGAAAATATATGCAAAATCCAAAAGAGAAGGTCAATTTTCTTTTGATTTCATCTTCGGAGTTTTTATTCTTATGGTTTGCCTATTTATATCCCGACTGTTATATTTCTTTTATGATTTTTACTTAACAGAATTCAATCCACAAAATTTCCTCAATCCAACCGCTTTACTTATGTGGATGTTTGCTTCCTTAGTAAGTACTATTGGATATGCTACAGCTATGTTTACTGTTGACTATAGGGTTCTCCATTTTAGACTCAAAGGAATTATTGCCTATTTGATTATTGGGGTCGGAATTTTTGATAGTGTTTGGATTTTGGGAGGTTTTGTTAAGACCCAAAGCGATTTTGAGTTAGTTTCAGGATTATTGATGGTTGCAAATTTTCTGGCTATCATCATTCCGATAATTTTCTTTTATATAGGAATAAAGACAATGGGATTAAAGAAAATTTCCTTTATCATAGCTTTTGGAGTCATCATATTTTCGATAGGCTCAAGTATTGTCCTCCAACCTATAATTGCTCCCCTTAGGAATACGTTTGGAGACTTAATTCAGATTCCAATATTTTTTATATTTTTTATCTTTAAATTAGTGGGATTAGCAATGTTTTCCTGGGGAGTAACTCAATTTAGTCTCTAATTTCTTTTTTTCTTTTTATTTTTCTTATGATATGCATAAGATATTTTAGGTAACAACGGAATGAATTCGCTTGGATCGCCAAAAACGGGTATTTTTTGCTCATATAATTTTCTGGTTATACGAATTCTATCTTCTGGACAATTAACTCTTTGAATGATAGGTATTAAAGGTTTATGATGTTTGTGTCCCAATCCAAATGCTTTTATTATTGTAGGTTCAAACGACTCATCTTTTGTCAAATGATATTCCATATTAAAATACCAAGTAGGTAAATCTATAATTAATCCGTCAATATTCTTGTCGGATAATGCTATATTTATTATATCATAAATGGAATCGCTGTCATATATTTGGGAGGAAACATCCAGAGGATTTGAAGAACTCGTTCCAGAAGTAAAGAATTTTTCATTTATTTTTTTTTGAATGTCTCTACTAAATGAGGGGACATTTATTCCTTGCTTTTCAAGTAAATCTACTAATATTACACCATAACCTCCACTAATACTTAATATTGCGAAATTTTGAGCTTGGAACATTCCATAGCACTCAATTAATCTCGCGGTATTCAACAATTTTTCAATCGTGTCTACTTCAATAACTCCGTATTGTTTAAAGAGAGTTTCCCATATCTTAGTTTCTCCAGTTAAGGTTCCCGTATGTGTTTTTGCAGCTATAGATCCTTGTTTGGACTTTCCACCTTTGATTATAATTATTGGTTTATCATTTTCTTTTAATATTTGTTGTAGAGCAACTCCTCGACCCTTGGAGATCCCTTCTATATATCCTAAAATTATATCTGTTTCTGGATCATTACTTAAAAAATAAAGGAGGTCAACAAAATCAAGGTCCGTCCCATTTCCAAACGAAAAAACTTTTGAAAAACTAATTTCCATTTCGGCTAAGGTATAGATTGATAAATTACAAATACCTCCTGATTGTGCTATGAAACCAATATTTCCTGGCTTATGAGGAAAATTTGGCCTCCATGCGATCCCCAATTTTGGATAATATAATCCCATTCCATTAGGTCCCAAGATTCTGATTTTATTATTTGCATGCGCCATTAATTTTTTCTCTAATGTCTCTCCCTCTTCTGTACCAGAATCAGAAAATTCCGCAGTAAAGATGCTCGCTAATTTTACTCCTTTCTCCACGCAATCATCAATTATATCAATTACTTTTGATCGAGGTACTGCGATAAATACAAAATCAACATCTTCCGGTACATCTTTGACTGATGAAAATATCTTTCCTTTCGTTCCATCATCAAAATTAGGTATTTTCTTAATATTTGGATGAATTGCATAGAGGTTTCCTTTGAAATTTTCTTGATGGTTTCTTAAGAAAAAGAAATTCCGAGATCTTGACACGCCAATTACAGCCATACTCTTAATCTGATTTATAAAAGAGATATCATTATACCTATTGTTTCGATGTTTATTAATCATCAAAATGGTAAATTAAGGCTTAAAATTAAATTTTTCTTATCTTTCCAATTTTAAAGAGAGGATTTCTAATACCTCATATTAATCGAACTCTTTGTTTAGGAAAGAAAATTCCGAAACCACCTAAAAATTTAGATTGAGAAGAAAATATTTTTTTATTCTGATTTTCTCCTTCCTTATAAAGAAAAAATATAGTTCTTGTATTACATTAATTTTTTTCACAATATTGGGTTATTTCACATATATCTTGTAAATATCCCTTAAAACTGTCAAATTGAGTGATTTCCAAGTGATTTAATGGTGTCCCATAATCTTGTAAAAATTTTGATGCAATATCTTCCCCTAAATCTCTCCACATTTTAATAGGATCATTTTGATCTACTAATAATATTACATTGATAGGGTCTTTTCTTATTATTATGCAATGATGACCGTTTTCACCAGTAGTTGAGATTAGAGAAATCTCTCCAATATTAATTTCATTTGATAAACTTTGTATTGCTGATAAAAACCCTCCAAAAATATCGGAATGTTTTTTATCTAATTTTGTATTCTTTTGTCTGTATTCTAAAAGATTCGTAGCACTTTCAATATGCTGAATCAAGATGATGTCTAACATGTAAACCAAATAATTTATTTTTAATTAGTAGTAATATTTTAATGATATGATGTGAAATATTAAATATAATATTTTTCTTTATAAAAAAAAACCAAGAATCTAATTAGAAATATTGAAAAACAATTACCCTATTATTATACTATAAATTTTAAGTTCATTGAAATTTAATCAAAAAAAATAGTAGATTTATTTTGTATTTTGATAGAACGAGATTGAGAGCCCTTCTAAATTGGTATAAACAAGAAGTGGGAAAAGATCTAATTGCCGCCCTTATTGTTGATAGAGACGGTCTATTAGTTGATTCTATCTCAAGCGATCCTAAAGAGAATGTTGAGGAAAAGTTTATAGGGGCTTTTGGAGCATTAGTAGAGACAATCCTTAAAAAGATTACCAAAGAGTTTAAACTGGGGCTCTTTGGAGCGGGTACATTCGATACAGACAAATATCGATTTATCTTCTGTGAAGCTGGTAAAGAATTAATTTTGGTTAGTGTATTTGATGCATTAGCCATGATCGATCCATATTTTGCTTACTCATATCTTGCTGCCGAAAAAATTGCGCGAATTTTTGAGGGTGAAGATGTCAGTCCAGTTATTCCTAAAATTGTAATTAATAGAAATTTACAAAATATAGAAAGAAAAATATCAACCCTACAGCAATTAAGAGTTTATTCCCAAGAAAATGTTTATAAACTGATTTTGGGCGGAGATGGAGCCGTTGGGAAGACCAGTATTGTAAAGAGGTTCACGGAGAATACTTTTAAAAGGAATTATAAAGCGACTATAGGAACTTCGATTTCAAAAAAGGAGTGCCATTTTGAGGGGTTAAATTCAATTGTCCGATTTGTTATCTGGGATTTAGCGGGTCAGCCACAGTTTAAACGGATTAGACCCTCCTATCTCGCCAATTCTGGGGCGGGAATTCTTGTTTTTGACGTGACTGATAGAGAAAGCTTTAAAAATATAAAAAATTGGTAGAATGAAATAAAAAAGGATGCCCCTTCGAATATTTATTTAA
>SDNL01000106.1 GCA_004524365.1 Promethearchaeota archaeon
ACCAGTTATCATGATGATTTGTCCTTGAATATAAAGCATTGTAAACGCATATAAAAAGAAAGGCATATTATTTTTATTAAAAATTACAGCTCCAATAACTTTTCCTCCTAAACTTCTAAGTACTAAACCAGCAGTAATTACCATTAATAGAATATCTATCAGTGAAGTAAAAATGTTCGTACCCACCTTTCCTTCACCACGAAGTGAATTGAAAAAACTAAAAATCCGATAAATTATATATAGCCAGATAAATATATAAAAAAGGGAAGAAAAGATATTGGGGGTATTATTTTTCTTACTTTTTAGAAATAAAGAAATCAATCTCCAAGAAGTTATTGAAATAATTAAAAAAATTAAGACATTCACAATAATGAACCATATAAATAAATCTCCACCTAAGGAGGAGTAAGAAGGAATGTAGAAAAGAATAAGGAAAAGTTGTAATAATGGAGCAATTAAAGTTGCTAAAATTAAAAAGATCAATGAAAACGTCTCTTTCGTTTCAATAGATTTCGATCTTGGGAAAATTTTATTTTCAATATTTTCTGATAAAATTTCCATACCGCTTCTTAAGAACAAAATTTGCAAAAGATTCCACCCAAAAAAGACAACAATGAATAAACTAGGAAGAAGAATATCCCAACCCATAAATTCAATTGTTAAATTTGCACTGGGTCCAAAAATAAAATAAATTAGTACTATAATAAAACTAATTGAATAAACTCCAAAAAACCCAATTATTTTATATTTGTCAAATTTTTTTTCCTTAGAGAAAAGGTACTTTTCAAGGGTAGGTATGAGACTTATAAGCATTAATAAAATATACGTAAACGATGTTGAAGTTGAAAGAAACAGAACGACATTTCCTACATTAGAGTAAGGAAATAAACTAAGTAACGCGATTAAAAACGCGGATATGAAGAATATAAGAGTATAAACGAGGTGAGAATCATTAAAAATTTCATAGAAATTCTTATTTATAAAATCTTTTATTTTTCCCATTAGAATTCCCTTATATGGAATCTTTTTAATGATAAGAATCTCTCTTACCTTAAAAAGAATGAGTTTAAATCCTTTTTAAATTTAAATATTATAGAGAATATATCTAATATAACTTATTAATTCTGGTCAAGCATATTTTTTAGCATTTTGGAAACGATATTAAAGGATTTTTAATTAATTTAAATATATTTATAAATTAAATTAGTATATATTATAATTAGAAATATATACATAAAATTAGATAGATAGAATACTCAAAAATTAATCTATAATGAATGAAATTGTAATTTTCCCAGGTTGTATGATTAGTTATCGCTTACCGTTTATTGAGGTTTCAGTAAAAAAGGCGTTAGACCATTTTGGAATTGTTTTTGGGGAAATTAATAAGTTTTCTTGTTGTCCCGAACCTAATGGAATTAAAAATGCAAATTCCAAAATATATAGAATTACTGCTGCGAGAAATCTTGCATTAGCAGAATCACATAAAAAAGATATTCTTACCCCTTGCAACGGATGTTTTGAGACATTGAAAGGAATTCGAAGTGAAATTAGGGTTGATAGCCATATTCGTAAAAATCTCAACAACTATTTGAATAAAATTAATCTTCACGTAGAGGGTTCTTCAGATGTATATCATCTTATTGAATTTTTCCATAAATTAGGTAGCGATACAATAAAAGAAAAAATAAATTATCCATTAACTCCTCTCAAGATTGCTGTACATTATGGATGTCATTTTCTTAGACCAAGTAATAAAATTCAAATGGATGATCCAATGGAACCTCATATCTTTGATGAAATAATTGAAGATTTAGGAGCAAAAAGTATAAAATATATTCAGAAAATGGATTGTTGTGGTGGTAGTCTAGAACGAGCAGGTAATCCCGATGTAGCATTAGAAATGATTCATTCAAAGCTAGAATGTATTAAAGAGGCAGGAGCAGATGCGATTGTTGTGGGGTGCCCACAGTGTTTTATCCAATTTGACCATTCGCAGAGCGAACTTAAAAAATTAGATTATGAATTTGAAATACCCGTTTTTTATTATTCAGAATTACTTTGTATTGCCTTAGGTATCAATATTAAGGAAATAATTAAGAAAAACCATAGAACTCCAGTAGATAGTTTTTTCAAAAAAATAGATATAATTTACCAACAGACCAAACAAATAGAACAATATTTTGATGTAGAATTTTTGAAAGAGTGTTATTCTTGTGGAGCATGTAATAGTGATTGCCCTGTCGCAAAATATATACCACAAACATTTAATCCCAAAGAAATCGTCAGAAAAATTTTAAAAGGTCAACTGGAGGAAGTCTTAAAAGATCCTTCTATCTGGTTATGTCTTGATTGTTATGTATGCTATGAATTATGTCCGATGAAGATTGGTCTAGTTGAGGTCTTTACTACTCTGAGAAATTTAGCCCAAAAGATGGATCTAACCGTTAAAGGTTTTGAAAAAGAATTTGAAACTTTTAAAAAAATGGGTATAGTAGCAAAATTTTCAAAATCTGCGAGAAAAAGAGTCGGGTTGGAATCAAAAAAACCGGATTTAAATGATTTAAAAAAATTAATTATAAAAATTGAGGGAGAAGAATAGCAAAAACTACCATAAGAGATTAATAAATGAAATGGAATAATTACGTATCTTTATCGGAAAAATTTAGGAATCAACGTGTATTTGATGGATGTGGTATCTCAGGATTTATTAATTTAGACGGGAAGAGAGAAAACGGAGACCAAATCATTGATATGTTGAGTATTTTAAGTGAAAGAGAAAATGGATTAGGCGCTGGATTCGCGGGTTATGGGATATATCCAAGATATAAAGAATGTTATGCGATCCATCTTCTTATCGAAGATGAGCAGAGTAAGGAACACCTAATAAGGTATCTAGATGAAATTGGCAATATCATTCAATCGGAACCTATTCCTACCAAAATTCCATCAAATGTTGATAATCCACCTATAACTTGGAGAATTTTTTATGAACCAAGACATAAGAAAAGCATCTCTGATGATGAACAAGTAGTAAAATTAGTTATGAATCTAAATGACCATTTTAACGGGGTTTTTGTAATATCATCTGGAAAAAATATGGGTGTCTTTAAAGGTAATGGATGGTCTCATGAAATCGCTGAATTTTATAACATTAAAGATTATAAAGCTTATATGTGGTTAGCACATTCTCGGTTTCCTACGAACACTCCAGGATGGTGGGGTGGCGCTCATCCATTTAATTTATTAGGAACGAGCGTAGTTCATAATGGAGAAATAACATCTTATGGGACGAATATGAGATATTTAGAATCTTTTGGGTACAAATGTACATTGCTTACTGATACAGAAGTTATTGCTTATTTAATTGATTTATTAATTAGAAAGCATAAGATTCCCGTGCCTATTGCCACTATGGCATTAGCTCCACCATTATTTTCTACTATCGAGGCTATGGAGCCAAGATATCAAATTGCTCTCAAAAATATTCGTGCTACCTATAGATCTGCAATGTTGAATGGACCTTTTTCGGTTATTGTGGGATTAAGCTGTCCTAAACCTACTTTAGTGGGATTATCTGATAGAAAGAAATTGCGTCCACTTGTTGCAGCCATTTCTGAAAACAAAAACTCGATCTTTCTAAGTAGTGAGGAAGCATCTTTTAAAAGATTGAAACTTAAGGAAGCTTTTAATTTTAAGAAAATATGGCAACCAAAAAGTGGGACTGCTATAATTGCCCAAGTTGGAGAAGGATTGCTCAGAAATGGAATGGAAACGCCATTTGAAAAAATAAACCTGACAGTGGAGGGAGATATTTAACTTAAATAAAATGTCATTAAATCATAGTATACCATCATATTTCCATATAAAAGTGGATAGAGAGATTTGTAGAAAGTGCAAACGCTGTACTAATCATTGTTCTTATGATGCTCTTTCGTTCAATGGAGAGCGGATCGTCTCGGATGATTCAAAATGCGTTGCATGTCAGAGATGTGTGGCAATGTGTCCCGCTGGAGCTATCCGAATTGAGAAAAATGATTCCTTTTTACCCTTTCATGGTAATTATACTCGGAGAATAAGAAACATCATCTGGGCTCAGTCTGGTAACGGAGGTGTTTTACTCTCAGCTACAGGTAATGATCGGCCGATTCGAACGATTTTTGACGATCTACTTCTTGATGCGTGTCAAGTGACTAATCCAAGTATAGATCCACTTAGAGAACCTATTGAAACAAAAATATTCTTCGGGAGAAAGCCTAAAAAGATTGTTTTCTCTGAGGACCCTAAAAAACTGAATAATATTTCTTTGAAAACAGAATTTATGCCAAATTTCGAGATTGATTCTCCAATTATGGTCGGACATATGAGTTTAGGATCCATAAGTTATAATGCTTGCATGGCGATTTATCAAGCGGCTAAAGAACTCAATATTTTAGCGGGTTCTGGCGAGGGAGGGCTTCATCAAGATTTTTATGAATATGGACCTAATATCATAACAGAGATTGCATCCGGTCGTTTTGGGGTTGATATAAATTATTTGCAGAATGCTGCTGGAATCGAAATTAAAATAGGTCAGGGAGCTAAGCCGGGACACGGTGGCCATTTGCCAGGAGAAAAGGTGAATACTCTTATATCTCAAACAAGGATGATTCCCAAGGGTTCTGATGCACTTTCCCCATATCCACATCATGATATTTATTCTATTGAGGATCTTGCACAATTGATATCCGCATTAAAAGAAGCAACTCGCTATAAAGTCCCAATAGGAGTCAAAATTGCCGCAGTGCATAATTCGGCACCAATTGCGGTTGGTATTGTAAGAGGAGGTGCTGATTTCCTAACTATTGACGGATTTCGAGGAGGGACGGGAGCAGCTCCCAGAATTATAAGAGATCACGCGGGGATACCTATTGAGTTAGCGATTGCTGTGGTTGATAAGCGACTCAGAGAAGAAAATCTCAGAGATGAAGTAACGTTAGTTGCTGGAGGTTCAATCAGATACTCAGCAGATCTAATCAAAGCTATTGCTTTGGGTGCAGATGTAGGAATGTGTTGTATGCCAGTCTTAATTGCGATGGGATGTCGGGTATGCCAACAATGCTTCAGAGGGCTTTGTTCCTGGGGGATCGCCACCCAACAAGAATATCTTGTAAAAAGATTAGACATTGATGTTTCTCGAAATCGTATTATTAATTTATTTCATAGTTGGAATGAAGAACTAAAAGAAGTATTAGGAGCGATGGGTATTGATTCAGTTGAATCTCTTAGATCTAACCGAGATCGATTAAGGTATATTGGTCCAAATCCAAAAATTGCGGATATTTTAGGTGTTAAACATGCAGGAGAATAAAAATGAGGAAAAAATATGATAGAAAATAAAGAAATAAGATATACACAAGAAAAAAATACAAAATTTGAAATTGATACTGCTCCAAATGGAATTCCTTTGAATTATAAAGTACTAAATGAAAAAATACATCAAGCTATTCAGAAAGGATATGAGAAGGTCCTGTTAAATGAAGTTTGTGGTCAAAGATTTATTGGTGCTTCATTACAGGGACAAATAAAACTTGAAATTATGGGTCTTCCTGGGAATGATCTTGGGATATTTATGGACGGACCAGAGATAATTGTTCATGGAAATTGCGAGGATCAAATTGGCAATACGATGAATAATGGAAAAATAATTGTCCATGGGGATGCAAGAGATGTAGTAGGGTTATCTGCTCGTGGAGGCAAAATTTATGTAAAAAAGAATGTAGGATACCGAGTAGGGATTCATATTAAAGAATATGAGAACAAATTCCCGATACTATTAATTGGGGGTACAACTAAAGATTTCTTGGGGGAGTATATGGCGGGAGGATTAATTATCGTATTAGGATTAGAAATCAAAGATGATGGAACAGTCATTGAAAATGATTATCCTATATGCGGGGGAGAATTGGGGACAGGCATTCATAGAGGAAAAATAATTCTTAGGACTGAAGAAAATTTAGAGAATAGATTAGGAATCGGTGCAAAGGTTTATGAATTGAAAAAAGAAACAGAAAAAACAATAACCCCATATATAAAGGAATTTTGTCAGATATTTAAGATCCCCTATGATGTAATGAATGAAAAACCATTTAAAGTGGTTAAACCAATTTCAAAGCGACCATATGGGGGAAATTATTGTGGAAATTTAATCTAAGTCCATAGGTGTTAAAAAACGGAAAAATTGTCTTTTGATCTATAAATTATTTAAATTCATTATTTGAGGTATAAGAGGAACCTTCCACTTAATTACTTAAATATATAAGTTTAAATCACAATCATATAATAATAGTCATTTTAAATATTGTAAAAATTAATTAAAACTGTAAAAAGGTTAAAAAAAATGGGTAAAAATGCTAAAAAAGAGGCGCAAAAACTAGGTTTTCACAATCTCCCTCTAACTATTCTCTATTCCCGACCTAAAGAAATGAAAATGATGTTTAACAAATATAAACCAGATACTGCTAAGCATATTGGGAATTATATGAAGACTATTGATCCATCGTTTATCGAAACCAATTCTGGAGGGCCCAGAAGTAATACATTTTATTTATTAGCGGAGCAAGCAAAACTGTATGTAGAACTTGAAAATAAAATGGCAGCGTATAATATTCATCACGCAGAGAATCATGTAGAAAGAATTAAAATTTATTCTGATAACCCAGAGCATGCAAAAGAAATAGCTAAAACCCTTAACCAATTATGGGAAGGCGGAATATTGCCTTATTTGGAACCAGAACATTTTGAAGAAGTATTTAAAGTAGGAAGAGAAGAGTTAAAATCAAAATGGGATGAATTACTCGGCGCTGGATCAGCAAGTTCAACAATCTCAGTTCGAAAGCAAGATTATAAAATATGTGAAAAATGTGGCGCAAAAAATCTAACTTCTGCTAATTTCTGTATCAAATGTGGAGAAAAATTTTAAAATCAAATCTATTGAGTTAATAATAAAAAAGCTTGAAT
>SDNL01000107.1 GCA_004524365.1 Promethearchaeota archaeon
AAATCGATTAATGGTTGAGACTGAGATTGAAGCAGGATTACTCTTATGTGAAAAATGTAATCGATGGTACCCCATTATTGACACAATTCCTCGTATGCTTCCTGATGAATATAGATCAAAAGAAGAAGAACTCGAATTCCTTAAGGCATATAAGGATAGATTAAATGAAAATTTCTTAGATTTAGATCTTAAACCATTTAAATTATGATATTTTGATTTATTTTTTCCTTTTATTATGCTTAAGAATTTATAATATTTACTTACTCATTTCCTAAAATCGGCTCGAAATACCAATAAAAGTAAAAAGAAATGATAGCCCAGAACGGATTCGAACCGTTTTCACGAATGGAGCGCAGAAGTATGCAAACCATTTGTCGCGGGGTTCAAGGCCCCATATGCTTGGCCGCTACACCACTGGGCTATACAAAAATATTAAAATTAAGTATATAGTATCAATTCTTGATTTAATAAAATTTTTTCTATTTGATAATATGGTAGGCTTTATGAATTTAAATTTATCTTTTCACTTTAGTATAATATAAGAATTTATTATGGAAATATAAATTATTTAATATAGAGACTAGATATGTTTCTTATAAAAAAAAGGAAATAATAGGTGTTAGAATTTTTTGAAAGTATGGATTGATATAGAGCAACCTAAAACAGCAAGAATGTTTCAATCATTAATTAAAATGTTTGAAAAGGAAGGATTAGAATTATTAATAACAGCACGCGATTATGATTCTACTTATAAAATTTTAGACAATCACAATACGCCCTATAAAAAAGTAGGGAAGCATGGGGGTGCTTCATTGGAAAATAAATTAAGAACACATATTGATAGGTTAAAAGAGCTACTGCCCCTAGTTAATGAATTCGCGCCTGATTATTTCGTTAATTTCATCTCCGTAGAGGGAATTAGAATCGCATATGGGTTACAAATCCCATCGATTGGATTTAATGATGAACCCCGAAACGTTCCAGTTTGTAAATTAATATTCCCCTTTATAGATACTCTTATTACACCTAATTGTATACCTCGGGAAAATTATTTTGAACTTGGCTTGGATCCTAAAAAGATTATTAGATATAATGGTATAGATGAAATTGCTTGGCTTTCTGAATTTAAACCTGATCCAAGTATATTAAGTCAATATGATTTAAAGAGAGGAGAATATGTGGTCATGCGAAGCGAACCCTCAGCAGCATGTTATTTTATTGATGAATTAAAACCAAATGAAACATTATTGAGTAAGATTATTCCATCTATTTTTAGAGAATTTCCCGATTATAAATATTTTATACTGGTTCGAAGTAAAGGTCAAGAGAAATTTTTACAAAAACAATTAGAACAATATAAAGAAAGTAAAAATCTAATCATAACACGATATATACCAGATCTGAATAATCTCTGCTTTTATAGTGGTTTAGTGATAAGTGGAGGGGGGACAATTGTACGAGAATCGAGTCTGTTGGGTGTGCCGAGTATTGAATTTTTCCCTGGAAAAACTGCCCCACAAGAACATTTTTTGAGAAATAACGGATTTCCACTTGAACATCTTAGAAATATTGATAGCATTATAAATCATTCAATAAAGATATTAGAAAAAAAACCTTCAGAAGATAGATTTTCTGATAAATTCAAAGAAAAAATATCAAAATTTGAAAATCCAAATGAAATCTGTTTTAATTTCGTTAAATTAAGATAAAGCCTTTTTCTTTTCATCTTTTGAAAGTAATTTTAATATTTAATGCTGAATATGGATAATAAATAGATAAGAAATAAAAAATATTAATAAATTCTGAAAACTAATGAAAACTATTACCGAATTAAATTGGGGCTTCTTTGAGATCTTTTTAATAATTGTGACTGCTTTAATAGGTTTTGCTATAACATATTTCTTAATGCCTTTTATCATTAAATATATGAAGAAAAATGGGCATATTGGAAGAGATATTCATAAAAATTCAAAACCTAAAGTTGCAGAATCGGGAGGGATAGGTATCCTAATAGGTTTTGTAATATCATCTATATTATTAATGGTTTTCTTTCCCATTTTTCTAAATGATCTCATCATCATACTTTTCACAATTCTTTTAGCCGGAGTAATTGGATTTCTTGATGATAAAATAAAATTAAGATCTCGATATAAGATAGGATTAACCTTATTTCTTGGGCTTCTAATCTTCATTGCGAATCAATTCAATTTTATTCAATTTATAGATCCTACATTACCAATTTTGGGTAAAATGAGGCTCACCATTTTATTTCCAGTTCTAATTCCCGTAATTATAACTGTTTTCGCTAATACAGTAAATATGCTAGAAGGTTATAACGGTGAAGGGTCTGGTACTTGTTTAATTGCATTAGGTTTTTTAATCCTTTCGAGTATCTTTATAAATTCTGCCGAAGGTCTGCTTTATTCTGTTGTATTTTTTGCGATTATTTTGGGTTTTTTCTTTTATAACAAATACCCCGCAAAAATATTCCCTGGAGATATAGGGACATTATCAATGGGGGTTATGATTGCGATAATTGCTCTTTTTGGGAACCTTCTTTATATTGCTTTTTGTGCTCTCCTTTTACATGTATTCAATAGCTTTTTATATATCACTTCTGTTCGAGGCTTTTTTGAAAGTGAAGAAATACACCGATTAAGAGACGATATAATTCTACTTGAAGATGATAGGATAAAGGCATCAGAGGAAAATAAAGCATTGATGACCATCCCTCGATTAATACTCTCAAAAGAACCTCTAAAAGAAGATGGTTTGGTTAACCATATTTATATAATCTCTTTTTTATGTGGAATCTTGGCTCTATTCTCCGCTTTTTTGGTTTCTTATACTATGGAATCGATTGATCTTTTAATGCTCCTTATTTTTGGTTTAATTCTCCTTATTCCCATTTGTGTCCTTTTATATTTCTTTAAAAGAATTACTGAAATCGCTTTAATAATTTTTTCTGTTTACTGTCTATTGTTTTTAGTCCTCTTATTCGTCGACCTCATAATACTCCCCTATATTAGATGGAACATTAATCTTATTATCGTAAATATCCCATTAAATATGATAATCTCTGTCCTTTTAGTAATTCCTATTCTAATAATATGGTATTATCTCACTCAAAGATATTTTTGGTTTAGAATTAAGGCTAATAATAATCAACAATAAGTCAATATAGGAAAAAAGAGAGGATTTTATATTAATGCATTCAAATTTAAAGTAAAAAAAGATGAATAGTATGAATAAAAGTTATAGATATCTTGTTTTATTTATCTGCTTTTTTGGGGAATTATTGATATTATTTTTATTTTCTATCATTCTCAATTTAACAATTAGAAACATTCTATTAGATTTTTCTTTTTATTTATTACTTCCCTTTATATTTTTAAGTCTTGAGGAGGTCTATGTCTGGGCAAAACAAGGGAAAAGAAGTGAATTTAGTGATATTGTTTTTATTTTTTTTTTCTTATTTCTAATTTATTTTCTTACAAAAGATTTTCTAACCTCAATTATGGGCGCATTTAGTATTTATCTCTGGGTTGGGGTTTGGGAACTGAAGGACTATCCCGTTATTAATAAGATTTTATTCATTTCACTAATAACTTATACCGTCATTTTTATTGCAGGATTAATCTCATTTTATATTCACGACCCTATTGTTCTAAATACGGCGTTTTCTTTTTCTTTTTGGATTATCTTGATTTTGGGGTTTATACTATTTGGCCGGAAATATATCGTGGTATGGAGGTTTATGTCGCCACAATATTTAACACTTTTTCTCTACATCATTGGTTGGTTAATCGTTGTTTTCATCGATAGATATACATTTATTAACTTTCTAGATTCGATTTATTTTGTGTTGATTTTGGTAAATATATTAACGTATTGTGCTTCTGGAGTTTTTATAAATCGTCTTCTGGGTATTAAGAAAGTGAAAAATGAGGAATTAAACAAAATTGTTAGCGATGTAAAGGTTGATATAGGAATTAAAGGTAAAGTTAAAAGAGGATTTGGAAAATATCCAATTCTTAATGCCATGGCATATGGTCCTTTTTTTGATAGACGAATAGCTATTATTGCGGAGGATATAAATAAAATTCCTAAAGAAGAATTAAAGGGAATTGTGGCACATGAATTAGCTCACACAAAAGGAAATCACACTCTTCTATTGGCGCTATTAACTATTGGAGATCTTATTTTTAGAATGATAGTTGGACTTCCAGCAACGATGTATGATTATACTTTCGGAAATCCACAGATTCCTTTTGTTGGATTTTTATTAATTAATATAGGTATTTATATTATCTTATATTTCTTTGTGAGAGTATTGGAGGGATATGCTGATTTAAATGCCAAAAATGCGGGATATAAGAATCAACTTGCAAAAGCTCTCTATACATTAGAAAGTTTCTATGCAACTGGAAGAGAATTTGGATTAAATACAATGCTACTATGCAAAGAAAAAATTACACGAGAGAATAAACTATTGGATTATATCAATACTGCTCAATATGTTAATAAAACTCTGATAAAACCCTCTCGCCTTTCACTTATAAGTAATTTTTTGGATTCCCATCCTCCCACCTACTATCGTCTTTCCGCAATATTAGGTGATAACTTGGACCCCTTTAAGGAAGCATTTCTACCTGTTATTTGTATCAAACGCTCAAAGCAAAAGAAATATGCAAACTTATTCAAAAAAGAGCGTTCAAGATTTCTCCAAATTTCTAATAAAAAAATTAAAGAAAGGTTCAATATAGATAATGTTCCAGCATTTTTTGAGCGCATAGGAATTAAAGAAAATTATAAATTAGAATTAGATCAAGCTTTCATTTTTAAAAATCTAATAACGGGAAAACTAAAATATGCCATTATAACAGATTTACATCTAACTTCGAATTTTTCTTCACCTCTTAAATATAAAGTATTTAATCCTAATTCTGGTAAAATTGAATTGCTTAATCCTTTCTTATTTGAAAAAAAAAGAGTATCGATTGGAAATCAATACAAGTTTAAGGATTCTAAAAAACCCTTGAAACTTAAAGATATTACATTTGGTAAGAATTTCCTTGATGGAAAATATATCTTTAGGGATAATGATGATATTGAAATTGCTAAGAAAATTAATGATACAAAATTACCTATTCCACTTGATTTTATTGACAATTTCAAAAATAAAACTGTTTTTCTAAAAACTAAGGGTATTTTGAAAATTTTAAATTGTGTAAATATCCAAAATCAAGATTCAGATTATATCCTTGAATTAAAGAATAGTACGGAGGGAGAAAAGTCAGAGATTATTTTAATCCCGCTTAAAGAGATAATAATTCATCCTTATCGCATCCAAACAGAAATTAGGAAAGGTGAGGAACTTAAAGAAGAGATCCTTCATTTATTTCAATGGATAAAGAACCATGAAATAAGAACTCATTTTTATTTGAAAAAACCCGTTAATAATACGATTGTTGGAAAAATAATCCAAATTAAACAATATAATCACAGCAATTCTCACTCTGATTCCGAAATTACCCATAAGATTAAAGAAAGTCAGTATACTTTAGAAATTGAAAATATTTTTGGTCAAATAAAGTCGATTGAATTAAATTCTCTCGATTTTCTCTCTTTTAAATATGAAACGGGAACGATAGAAATAAAAAAGGAGAGTAGTATATTTTCAAAATTGTTTTATAGCATTTATCAATATTTAAAGCCTGCCAAAATTAAATTCTAATAAAATTTCAATAAAATTTAATTGAATTTGATTTTTTTAAACATTTAAGATGAAACGTAATAAAAATGGCAGAAAAGATGAATAATAAAATAAAAAATTTTCTTAATTTAATCCGTGTAAGACAATATTACAAAAACGTTTTAATCTTTCTTGGAATCATCTTAAGCGGGAATATTTTTTCCTTTCAATTCTATCCAGGGCTACTAACTGGATTCCTTCTATTGTGTTTAACTTCTTCACTTAATTATATTATAAATGACATAAGAGATATTGAAGAAGATAAACAACACCCTGAAAAATTGAAAAAAAAACCACTAGCTTCGGGAGAGATCTCTCTCAGGGCCGCTTATGGACTTTTAATACTATTTGTAATCATTATTATCGGGTCTTTATTATTTTTGGTTCCAAATCCAATATTTGCACTATATCTAGGAATTATGTTTATTACAGGGCAATTATATACTCATATTTTTAAACATTATGCTTTTCTCGATATTTTAACATTAGCATTAGGTTATATTTGGAGAACTTTAGCAGGTTGTATCCTTATTAATCAACCGTATGTATCTGCGTGGTTGATTTTAGCAATTTATGAAGTTGCATTATTTCTCGTTATAGCAAAAAGAAAAGGAGATCTAATTGCCATGGGGAGTAAAGAAAATGCGATCAAACATAAAAAGATTTATAACTCCTATTCTAAGAATTTATTAGATCAGTTCCATGTAATTACAGCTGGAGCAATTTTTATCACATATAGTATATATTTGATCTTCAAATTTGACCTTGATTTTAATAACATTTCTGAAATAAATTTCCATTTTTTTGAATATCTTTCAATTATCACAATACCTATTGTATTATATATTCTTATGAGATATATGTATTTAACTTCTGCCAAACCTGAAATTGCCCGTAATCCAGAAAAAGCTTTTTTTGATAAGGGAATTTTAGTTGGAGGGTTGTTATTTGGGTTGATTTTACTAAATGCTTTCTATTATAATGAAATCTATGCTATTTTAGAGGTTTTCTTTAACATCTTTTTTAATTAGTGAGGATATGAGAAATATAAAACTAGATTTACATATACATTCTATATATTCCGATGATTCTTCAATCTCTTTAGATGATGTAATTAAATATTCAAAAAAAAGGGGATTAGATGGATTTGCCGTTTGTGATCATGACAACTTAGATGCTTATAAGGTTTTAAACTCGAAGGCCAAAAAACAAAATTTAATTGCAATCCCTGGAATGGAAAT
>SDNL01000013.1 GCA_004524365.1 Promethearchaeota archaeon
CTATTCAAGCAAACGCTAGGGGCGCAGCTTATATTGCAGCAGTGGGGCTAGACTATATAACATGGGATCATATACCAAAACATATTGAATATTCAGATGTATTTACTCCGAATCCCGATAATCGAGAACTCTATGATAAATTGTATGAACAATATCTGGAAATTTATGATAAAATGGGAGATATCTGCGAAGAATTAAATGAAGAAGAATAAAATTAACACGAATCTTTTATCCATCATATCTTATTTTTATTTCTTTCTTATTCTTTCTCTATTTGCAAATAAGTACTAAGAGAAAGAGAACTTTAGTTAGTATAACTTAGAAATTGGGGAAAAATCCTAAGATAAAGAAAAAAATGATGAGTTGAAATACTATATTTATTTTCAATAATTAGTAAAAATAAAAAAAGAAGTTTTTAAATTAAAAATGTTTGAATTAACCCCGAATATCTCTTCCCTTTTCCATTCTCTGGAGATCTTTTTGTTGCAATTCACGGCGCTGAACTTTTCCTGTCATACTAACGGGAAGTTTACGTACAAACTCAATGTATTTTGGAGTTTTCCACTTGGCCATATTCTCGTAACACCATTCCTTCAAACTCTCGGAAGTAATATCTTCTCCGTCTTTATAGCCTTCTTTCAAGGTCACCCACGCTTTTGCAATTTCCCCTCGATGTTCGTCTGGAAGTCCCGCAACTGCTACTTCATCAACCATCTCGTGATGACCCATAAGTTCTTCTACTTCTTTCGGAAATACTGAGTGTCCCGATACTTTAATTAGCGATTTTTTACGATCTCGAATTTCACACCAACCGTGTTCATCCATAAAACCAATGTCACCAGTAAGAAGCCATCGCTTTCCATTCCAGTGCTTAAGATTATCTTCTTGCTCCTTTTGCTCGCCTTTATATCCAAGCATCACTTGAGGTCCTGCTACACAAATTTCTCCAGTATGTTCTATTCCGAAATTTCCGCGCTCTTTAGTTCCATCACAGATAGGACCAGCCTCAAAATCATTTGGATCAAAGATTGCCCAATCTGTTCCCGGTAAAGGCAATCCAATTTTTCCTGTCTTGGTAGGGCCCCAGAAAGGCGCTACGGATACAACCGGAGACGTCTCGGTTAATCCATATCCTACTCGAATCGGGCAGAATATTTCTTCAAATGGTACTCTTACATAATCATGAAGCGGACCAGCCCCTTGAGTTGCATAAGTTAATTTTTCGTGGAAATCATAACGCTTCTTAAACTTTTCTTCACCCATTTCTTCCACAAAGTCCGTGAGTCTTTTAAATAACATTTCTACACCGGTATACATTATACCTTGAGGGGCATCCAATTGTTTAATGGTTTTACATAAATCCTCTTCTTCGGGGGGTTTTGGGAAGAGAAGCATCGTCATTCCTAGCGATAATGCTCCGTTCATAACGCATGTCATTCCAAATGAATGGAAAAACGGAATAGATCCGATTGTAATCATACCTGGTGTTAACTGAACCCAATCTTGCATTTGATACAAATTAGAAATGAGATTAGCATGACTAAGCATCGCTGCTTTAGGAAGTCCAGTTGTTCCACCTGTCATTAAATATACCGCAGGATCCGTCCAAGGATCGATATCAACATTAAATTCTTTTGGTTCTGTATTTTCTAAAAGGGATTTCAACCTATGAATCTTATAATCATCTGATTCATCAGGGATTTTATCTTGAAAATTAGGAACTTTGTCTCTTAATAGTTCAAACATTTTATCGGGTACAGTTACAAAATCGAGCAGATTCGTGGGGATCAAATGCTCAATATTCGTTTTGGGTAAAGTACTTTTAACAAGAAGATAGAGTGCATCCATTAATACAAGTACTTTCGCGTTTGTCATGGTTAATTCATGAAGCAATTCCATAGGTTTATATTGTGGATTTACACCTGCTACTATTGCGCCAATATATTGTGTACCTATGTATGCAATCACAAAATTTATAGAATTAGGCAAATCAATCGCTACCACATCTCCTTTCCTAACTCCACATTCATCATGCAGATAAGTACCAAATCTTTTGGCATAATCTATTAACTTTCTATATGTAATTTTCTCAATAACAGGTCCAAACACAGATAAGCAAATATTTTCGTCCCAGAGGTCATTTTCATCCGCATTTCGTACAAATCCATCGAACATTGGTTCAACTTTTACACCTTCTACATCCTTTAGTTGGGGGGGAACACCTTCTGGCCAATAGCCTCCTGTAAACCATACCTTTTCCTCATCTACTAAATAATCATTTAGACTTGGCATAGTATTTTTCACTTTATACTCTAATTTTTATTTAAATATTTTGTAATTAAATATTTTATAATTTTAACTTAAGTCAATATACTATTTATAATTAATTAATTAAAAGCTATTGAGAGAAATAAGGTTAAAAAAATAAAAGCAAATAAAGAAATATGAATTTCGAAAAACTAAAGCCAGAAAATTCATTAATCAAAATAATATGAAGAATAAGTTGATATTATATGGGATTTAAAAGTAAATTACAAGAGGAACTTGAGTCAGAATTAAATGAAAAAAAACTTGACCTTCTTCCCAGTGGATTCCAAACTGTGGGAAAAGTTATTATCATTAAATTGAAATCAGAATTATTAGAGAAAAGAAAATTAATAGCAGACACATATTTAAAACTATTACCCTATATTAGATCGGTCTACATTAATCGTGGAAAGATTGAAGGAGAATACCGAACCCCAGAACAGATTGAATATCTTGCAGGGGAAAAAGACCCTATTGTTCTTCATAAGGAACACGGAGTTAAGTATAAATTTGACATTACAAAAATTATGTTCAGCCAAGGTAATTTAAAGGAAAGAAAACACTTAGCTAGCTTGGTGAAGAATCAAGAGGTTATCGTAGATATGTTTGCCGGTATAGGTTATTTTTCCCTTCCTATGGCAGTTTTATCCAATCCGAGTAGAATCTTTAGCATTGAATTTAATCCTATTGCATTTAGATTCCTTGTTGAAAATGTAAAATTGAATAATGTCGATAAGAAGGTAATTCCTCTTCACGGAGATTGCAAAGTAGAAGCTCCGCGATTAGCAAGTCAAGGGATTGAGGCAGATCGTATAGTTATGGGAGTATTTCCTGCACCAAAGGGATATATTGAAGAAGCCTTAAAGCTTACTAAGAAGTCTGGTACGATAATACATTATGAAGGGATAGTTGATGGAGAGCATGAGTTAAAATTATATAATGAATTTAAAAATATTGCTGAAAACTCAGATATTAAGACTAATCTTTTGGATTCTCGTTTTATAAAAAGTTATGGTCCTAATTTATATCATTGTGTCAATGATATTGAAATAAGCAAAAATTAAAAATAATTTATAATTAAAACTGCGACCAGTACGATTATGCCTCCTATTATGTTTAATGGAACAATTACTTCATTTCTCTGAAAGAGAAAAGAAAAAAATAGCGTCAAAAAGGGCTCAATATAAAGAAATGAGGCTGTTTTAAGGGACTCGCTTTTTTTCTGGGAAGAGTTCCAAATATGATATCCAATAATATGGCATCCTACCCCAAGATAGAATGAGCTCACCAAAACTATGGGATGGAAACAAAATTTTAAAAAAATGAAAAAATTTCCAGTAAGAAGGGCAAAAAATATTAATTCAATAGCCCCTAGGTAAGTTATAAACTCAAGAACTTTAAAGGTGTCTTTAGTTTTAGTAAGATGCTTTGTTACAGTCGAATAAATTGCCCATAAAAAAGGGGTTAAGAGAGCATAAAAGTAACCAATAAAATTCGCGGATTGGGGAAACAACACAGTGATATCCCCTCCAGTTATTAGTAAGAATCCTCCAATTGTAGCGATTACGAATCCAACCACTTTAAACTTATTCAATTTTTCCTTAAAAAAGATTAAAGCTAAAATAGAGATAAGCACAGGAGATAATAAACAAACGAATAGAGCAGGGAGGGAGGGCCCAATAACTTGAATAGATGTATATTGACTAAAAAAAAAAAGTGAAATACCTGAAAAACTCGCAACCACAAATAATAGGAAGTGAAATTTTGAAATTTTAAAAGGATTCTGATCTTGGTTCTCTGGAGGTTTCCTTCTGTTATTTAACGTAATAAAAATTCTGATTATTATAAATGAAATTGAAGCCAAAACAAAGCGATGGAGCGCAAGCGCCATTGGAGTGATAATTTCTAATCCAATATCAACAACAATGAAAGAAAAACTCCAAATTATAACCATTAATAGTAATTGCAGATATACCATTATCTATAGTATTGAATTAGTGTATATTTACTTTTCCATTATTCAATGGTTTTCAATCTAAGATATTAAAAGTACGTCAAGTATTTATGATAACAGCAGAAAACTACATTATTGCTTAAATCATTCTAATAATGTATTTGATGATAATTACTTTATATTTCAAAAATTTAAATCCAAAAGAGCAAAAGTTTTATAAGCTGATTTGGCGAAATATTTAGTATTTAATGAATAAAAGATTAAATACTCAACTTATGATCTAATATTAATAGAAATAAAATAAGGGGGGGTGAATATGGAAGAAGCTATCAAAGAAAAGGAAAAAATGGAAGTTGAGGATGTAAAAGAAGAAAAAACAGCTCAAAGAATAATATTACCAAGGCTTTATATCTGTATGAAAAATGATGGATCAGGATATACGGGAGAGGCACACTTACCTGGTGTGGATAAAGACTCAATTACATTAAAAATGAATGAAGATTTTCTAACAATTAATGGTAAAACGAAAGATGTTGAATACCGGAGAACATATTGGTTTGGTTGCCCAGTAGAACCTAAATCAGCAAAGTCAAAGTATAAAGAAGGTTTACTGACTTTTGAAGTTGAGTTTAAAGAACCTGATCTTTCCACAATAGATATAGATGTAGAATAACTTTTTCTTTAACTTCCTTTTTTCTTTTTAAATACCTATATATATTATAAAAATAAAATAAAAGATTTTAAATTTTTAAAAAATGGTACATATCTTTGATAAAATTAGATATAATTAATCCAATCATCCTTTTGTTCTTTCGATAATAACTCTCGAGCATATTCGTAATCCTTAACCACAGAATTATATTTTCTATGTATCATTCTTCTATCAAAAACTTGACCTTCTTTAAGTAGTTCATTCTGTTCATCTTTAGTAAAATAATCCATTATTGGTCTGAAAAAATGATTATCCTCTTTATCAATATGTTTTGGATAAAATTCAGTTAATGTTTGCATTTTTTTTATTATAATGTTAATCGCATCCCTATCTCCATTGATAAAATTTTCTTTCGCTTCTACTAAATCACCTGTAGTTTTTCTGGCAAACACGTGCTCATCTATCAATTCTTCCATTGTCTTTCTATGCTTATCAGAAATATCTTTTTTCTTTAACTCTCTAAAGAGGATATCTTCTTCCTTTCCATGATGAGTTTGATCTGCATAGGTTCTAATGAAGTCAACTGCATTATCAATAAAAATCGGGTTAATTTCGTTCTTTTCTTGAATTTGATTAAGTTCATTTTCAATAATTTTAATCATTCTTTCAATTAAGCGATGTTCGATCATTAAAGGTCCGATAGGTAACATATTTAATTGATGCCTCCATAGAGTTTATTCCAAGAGCCTCTGCTCTCCAGAAAGGTTTTGTGTATCAGTTATATCTTGTGAAGCTTCCAAGCAACCCATATATTCTCCATTTTGATCTCTTAAAGCAAAATATTCAATCAAGACTTTTCTGGTTTCCCCTTCAATATCTAAATCAATCCAAAATCGCGCTTTATCTCTTTCACCGCTTTTAAATTCATCTAAAATTTGTTCTACTTTATGAAGGCTTTTTTTAGGGTGACAATTTCTTACATTTTTACCAATGACAGCTTCTGGTCTTTTAAAAATTCTCGTTTCGTGTTTATTCCAACCTAATACATTATCATCTTTATCTAAAATCGATATATCTAATGGTATCGATTCGAGAAAAGCATCTTTCAATTCATTGGGTAATTCACCAATCATAATATATTCACTCCTCTAATTTTTCAAAATTTCTTATTATTTAAGTAATTAAATGATTAATCTCATTTCTTATAAATATAAACCTTATATTTTAATAATAATAATAAGTCCATTTAACAAATAAGGGATATAGAAATAAAAAATGGACGTAAGTAAAAAAACGTGAGATTTATGAAAAGTATACTATTAATTTAAAAAAAGCTACTATTTATATTCGATTTCTACATTATTCAACTTTTTAATCGCTGTCTTTTTCTTCTGCCATAGCTTTTTAGCTTCATTCACCCAGGGTTGGAATTCATCTGAAGACATAGGAAACCTTTCATAATGATTTTTGATATCATTCGCTAAGCTATTTGCTTTTAACAACTTCTTTACATTAGTAAGGGACAGTTTCCTTTTAATTAACCCTCCAATAATTTTCGATATGAATCCTATCATTTCTTTAATTGACATATCTTCTTCAAATTCTTGATTAGGTTCTGGAAGCTCATCATCGTCTCCTGTCTTGTAGATTAACCCACTTTTTAAAAAGTAGCTCCATTCCTTTTTATTAAAATTAAGAATTCCAGATAATTGAGTTAATAACGCCGCAAATTTTGCGCCCTGATCCCTGAAATAATTTACATTGATATCCCATAATCTTTCTTTCGTTAAATAACCCCCTTTCTTGAGTTCAAAACTAATTACTTTTGCAGCAATTTTGCACAACATCCAAGTCGCGGTAACTCCATGACCTGAAAATGGATACGTTATCGCAGCAGCGTCCCCTATACAGAGGAATGCATCTGCAACTAAAGAGTAGGGGGGTCTCCTATATGGTGTAAAACCCTTTTCTTCCTTTAATATTTCGTAGGGGGGAAGATTTATTTCACTAAGAAAATCTTCTCGAGCGAGTCGAGCATTTTCATAGGAACCAGGTTGCCCTACTCCAAGAATGGCTTGATTTTCCCCCAAAGAAGGACCAAACCACAAAAGCCAATAATTATAACCTGTGTCCGTCTCTGGATGAGGTATTTCTGGATTTTTCCATTTAATGTATTGTAACAAAACATACATCACATCATTAGGACCTAATGTAAAGGTTTCAACACCATAGTCCTCCGGTAAAGAAGTTCTTACCACAGCATTCGTACCTGATGCATCTACAACTAGATTGGCCATATATTCTTTTTTTTCTCCATTATTTGATACTTTAACCCCGATTATTCTACTGTCCTTGAAAATAAGATTCTCATATTTAGTAGAGAATTCTAATTGAACACTATCTGACTCTAAAATATCATACATTTTATTTAGAAACGGAGTTAGTCTCACAATTGTCTGATATACTCTGGTTTTAATTTCTGTTTCAAAATCAGGAGTAACTACGGTGGATGTATCTCGTATTTCAATACAATCTTGTTTGTTTGGATCAAAAGGTGGTAATCCTGCTTTTTTTACTCTGTCAGATTCAAAATGAATCACATCAAGACGATTTCCCACATTTTCCCTTTTATCTTTTTCAATAATCTTTACAGAATGCCCGTTTTTAGCTAAGATCCAACCAAGGTAAGTTCCTGCGGTTCCTGCTCCGATTATAATTACATCTATATTTTCAGTCAAGTGTATTTCACAAATTATAATAATAAATATCAAATTTAATATTGATGAATTATTAAATTTTTTACTATATATTTATTTCCTATAATTTAAACAAAACATTCTATTGAGATATTGAAAATGACTCAAGAAAAAAAAGAAAAATACGAAAACTCAATGCCAATTATGGCAAGTTATGGAACACGAGAGCTTTTTGGACAATTTATTACGGCTGCATTTGGATTCAATGTGTTATTCTATTACGAATCGGTTATCGGATTAAGTTCATTATATATCTTGATCGGCTTTACAGTTTATTCTGTGTGGAATGCGGTTAACGACCCTCTTATTGGTTATTTAATGGAAAAAATAAAAATGCCTTGGGAAAAAAAAACTGGATATCGTAGAGTTCCTTGGTTAGTTATTGGAGCGATACCATGGTTATTCTCTTACCTATTTATCTACATGGTTCCAAGCCAATGGGATCCCACTGTTAATGCCACTTACCACCTTCCTGTTTTTTTCTGGTATATGACAAGTATGGTAATATATGATACGTTATTGACAATCTATGATGTTAATGTGATTTCAATTTATCCAGTTAAATTTAGAGATCTAAACGAGCGTAGGACAGTTCAGGGATTTGGATCAATGCTCGGAATTATTGGATTAGTCCTAGCTGTTTTTCTTCCATCATTATTTATTGATCAGGAAGTAGCTTCAACATATGTTACTTCTGCCTTGGTAAGTGTATTATTTGGATTGGTTTTTTTCATCTTACTTTTACCAGGTGTATGGGAAAATAAAAAAATGAGAGAAGAAAACAGACTAAGAATTATAGAACCAGAAAGAGCCGAACTTGACTCATTCTTTAAAGAAGTCTTCAAAGCGGTAAAAGAAAAGCCATTTCTAGCGAAAATAGTATTGTTCTATGGTTATCAAGTCGCAGCAGTGATGATTCAGCAATCCGCTAGATACCTTATTGCATTTGTTTTAGGAGAAAGCGGCGATACGGCTGATTTTTATTTCATACTTCTATTAGGAGGGATGCTTTTAGGAGCTTTGATATCTGTTCCATTATGGACATTAATCTCAAACAAGGTTCAAAATAATAGAATAATGAGTATTGCGGCGGGAATTATTATGTTTATTACATTTTTACCGATGATATTTGTCCAAGGCGTTTGGAGTTGGGTTATATGTCTTATTTTCTTCGGAATTGGATTAGGAGGACAATGGTTTATGGATCCTCCAACAATGGGCGATGTACTTGATGATATTGCAGTAAGAAAAGGAAAGAGACAACAATCAATATACTATGGCTTTCAGGCAATGTTTATACGACTAGGATATGCAACGATTGTAATTACCATTGCTTTAGTCCATTTACTTACTGGTTTTGTTGAGGGAGCACCCACTTATGCGGAGTTAGTTTCTCTGAGTCCTACGCCACAATTAGCCATATTTGGAATTCGAATACATTCAGCCATAATACCGGCGATTATTGTATTTATTACTGTTATTATTTTCTGGAAGTATTATAAATTAACGCCTGAAAGAGTCGAAGAAAACAAGAAAAAATTGAAAGAAATGAAATTATAAACTTCTTTTTAAAAAATCTTTTATTTTTTTATTTTTTTTGGTTGGGATTATAATGAAGTCGCGAGCTTACCATCTCCAATAAATATCCTCAGCATGACCTAGCATATTTTCAATATGAATTTTCCTTCCATCATCTAATATTATATCGCCTGTATATAATCCATGTAATAATGAAGAATCTAGTTTAATTATACCAAAATTTAATTTTTCCTTATGAGGTATAATAGGTTCTAAAACCATATTAAATCTCCCGTCATTGCTTGTAAAATTCCATGGTTTAGTCGGATCTCGGTTTTCATGATGGAAGGTAACTTCATCAAGCTTGTGAGCTTTACCATCATAAAAAACTAAATTTTCTGTATGGGTTGCTCCTTCTTTACTTCCTACTTTCCCAAATCCATACCCAATATTGAAAGCTACAGGGATATTATCAACCATTCCACAAGCACTTCCCCATAACCAGTGAGTTTTATATGGCCAAATCCCACGGCCCCAATCCATCAGTCCAAATGATCGATCTGGAGTAAACGTATATTTTTCATTTCCAATTTTTATAGATCCGTCAGCAGGCATCATATTTATTTTATGATTATAATAAAAAAGTTTTGGATTTTCATATCCCGTTACTACTACAGTATTATCCCAATCAGGCTTTTCATCCAGAATAATTTCTCCTTTTAATCCCTTTTCCAAAAAATTGGGATCATTAATTTTAAGTATTCTTTTATCACCCTTCTTCTCTAATGAAGCATCAAATTTATCTGTTGGAAACTCTATTAAATTGTCTTTTTCTGAACTTAGGGGTAATAATTTAGATTTTGTGAAAAATTTCATTATTCCTTTATCTTCACGGATTTTTTTATTAAAATCAAGCCAGACAAAACTCATTTGAGTAAGATATCCAATATCCCCAATTGTTAACTGGAAACCAAAATCTTTATTCAAAACAGAGTAATGATCCCATTCTTTTATTCTCCACCAACTTTTTCCTATATCTTCCTTATTATAATGTAAAAGTGGTTTTCTTGCCCATCCCATTTGAACGAGTGATCCATCTTTATTAAATAGATTAGAGGATTCGGTTATTTCAATTTGTTTTCCCATATTCTTAGAATCTGTTTTTTAATTATATTATAAATAGAATAGTTTTCAAACCTAATAAAATTTGATTTAAAGGAAAAGATAACATTAATTATTAATATGAAAAAAAATTGACCGATCGCATTTTTTATAAATATTCTTTTTATATTTTAATAATAGTAAGAAGAAAAAAAGGAGAAATTTAAAGAGAGGATTTAAAAAATTATGAAAAACCCAATTATTGTGGATCTTGGCACTCATACTATTAAAGCGGGTTTTGCCAATGAAAAAGAACCAAGGTTAATAATACCAACTATTGTCGGTTACCCTAAATATAGAAGGAAAATTAACGATAAGGAATTATATGAGAAAAATTTTTATATAGGGAATGAAGCGATAAAAAAAAGGGGAATACTAAAATTAAAATATCCTATTCTTAACATAATAGAGGATTGGAATGATATAAAGAAAATATTTCAAGAATTATTTTTAAATCTTTTACAAATAAACCCGGGTGAGCATCCAGTTTTGATTACTGAACCTCCTTATAACCCCAAACAAAACCGAAAAATAATGTTGAAAATCTTATTTGAAACATTTAATATTCCTTCTGTATATATTTGTATACCTCAATTATTATCATTGGTAGACTCAAATCGTAAAATCGGCTGTGTTATTGATTTGGGAGCAGATACCAGTCATATTGTTCCAATTTATAATAATTCTGTTATTAAAGAAAATATTAAGAGATTTGATATTGGAGGTTACCAAATTACTGATTTCCTTCAAAATAAATTACTAAGACAAAAAGGTTATTCATTAAACTCTCAATCTGATCGAGATATAGTACGAGATCTCAAGGAAACTATTTGCTATGTTGCCCTTGATTTAGAAAAGGAAGAAATAAAATTTGAAAATGATCCCACCTTAGAGAGGAGCTATAAAATATCCTCAGATGAGATTATTAGATTAGGTTTAGAGGCATCTTATGCTCCAGAATGCCTATTTGAGCCAGCCATTATTGGAAAAAGTACACCATCTCTTGTTGATATGATAAGAGAGACAATTTCATGCTGTGAAAAGGAATTGAGAGAGGAGTTATATAATTCAATAATCCTTGCAGGCGGAACAAGTATGTTTTCTGGATTAAAAGAAAGGATTTTGAAGAAATTACGGATGGAAAAAATTCCAGAATACAAGCTTTCCCAGTTTAAAACGATAATGGGAAAGAATATGAAATTAACAGAAAATCCAAGTAGTAAATATAAACTAAATGTTATTGCACCATTAAATCGTACCTATTCCGCGTGGATTGGAGGCTCTCAATTAGCTGCTCAAGTAGATTTTCAAAAAAAGTTTATAACAAGAGCACAATATAAAAAGGAAGGACTAGAATTATTTAATCCATACAAAATTTAGAATTATATTTTTTCTAATTTTACTATTAAAATTTCATAAATCTGAAATTAAATTATTCATTTTTAATCATAAGAGAGCATAATAAAAAATGGAACAAATTATATTTATTCTCGGGAGCAACTGGAAGCTTTCTTTAGCAGAATTAGATGTATTTTTGAAAAGTAAAACCTTCAAGGGAAAGATTGTTGATTATTCCTCTAATATTGCGGTTGTTGAGTTTGAGAAATTATTGGAAGAAAAATACTATGTAGATAAACTTGAACAACTCCAATATTATTTAGGAGGAACTCAAAAAATTGGAAGAGTATTTGAATTTATTAATTTAAATTTTCTCAAACAAGCTTTTCCCGTCCATATTCATAATTTTAATGAAGTAAGGGAAAAAAGAGATCGAATTAAACGAGATTTAGACAATGCATTAACACAAATTTTCCCTACAATAAAAGACAAGAAAATATTCTTTGCGGTCTCTATCTATCCAGAATTATTTGATAAAGATTATTATAAGAATGTTTTGGTTAAACACTTTTTGCCTTTTTTAAATAAAACCATTTCAAAAAAATTAAAGAAGAAAGGAGCTAAAAAGGCGATTTATTTCAGATATCCACAAGAAAAGATTGATTCTGGTAATTTAAATCCTATTTTTCCTCATCATGTTATTCGATATGAACTTCTGAAGGAACATCGAGCAGAAATTATTTTTGGAATAACTGAAGAAGGATGTTATATAGCAAGAACGTTTACAGCTGATAATCCTAATTTTAAGAGGAAAATCGATGAAAAAAGACCATTTAAAGATTACAAAGACTCTATCCCCCCAAAACTCGCAATAATGATGTTGAATTTCTTAAAAATAGTGAAAAACCGACATCAGAACAAGATATTGGACTTATTTGTGGGAAATGGGGATATTGCTTTATTTGCTTTAGTCGAGGATTTTCTATTCTATGGTACTGATGAAGATCAAGAAGCCATTAAAAAAACAATTAAAAATGTAAAATGGTTGCAAAATGAGTTAAAGCTAGATCCAATTCCAAATTTAAATGAACGGTTCAAAAAGGTAAATTTAAATCATCTCTCAAATAAGTTCGATCCACAATTTTTCGATGGTATTGTAACAAAACCGAATTTGGGACCCTTTTATACTGAAAAGCCTTATTATACTCAAGCAGTTGAACTCGTGGAGAAAAAACTTCAACCTATGTACAAGAAGATTTTTAAAGAAACAGAAAAGATCTTAAAACCCGGGGGCAGAATTTGTATTATTGCTCCCAGTATTAGTATAATGGACGATAAAAAGGATTTAAGATTAAATATTGAAAATATTGCTATTCAAAATAATTTCAAAAAAATACCCCTAATTACCTCAAAAAGAATAGCAAATAAATCAAATGAACATCTTCAATTTCGGAAAAATAAATTATATAGTATTATGGATGCAAAGAAAGGTCAAATTATTAAAAGAAAGCTCTATGTATTTGAAAAAAAGCAAAATGGGTCAATGAATAATTGAATTATCAAGAAATTTTCGATAAAATAGAAGATAAATTAGATGGAAATCCTCATTTGGATGATTTGGCAAGGAAGAAAACGGATCCTTTTAAGATTTTAATTTCTACAATTCTCTCCGCTAGAACAAGAGATACAAATACGAGAAAGGTCACTATTCGTTTATTTAAAGAATTTAATTCTCCAAAAGAGATATCAGAGGCAGATATTGAATTATTAGAAGAGTTGGTTTATGAAACGGGGTTTTTTAGACAAAAGGCAAAAAGAATTAAGGAAACTTCAAAAATTATTCATGAAAAATATGATAATAAAGTGCCTCGTGATTTTAAAAAATTAATAGAATTACCAGGAGTAGGTAGGAAAACAGCGAATTGTACCTTAGCCTATGCTTTTAATATTCCCGCAATTTGTGTTGATACACATGTTCATAGAATTTCGAATCGATTAGGGTGGGTTCGTACTAAAAAACCAAAGGATACTGAAAAAGCTTTAAAAGAAATTATTCCTAAAGAATTATGGGTTCGCATCAATAGGTTATTCGTGCGATTCGGACAACAAATATGCCTCCCGAATCATCCAAAACATGAGATATGTCCAGTGGAAGATATTTGTGCTAAGGATTTTTCTATGGAACAAGATAGAAAAGCTAAAAAGAAAAAGAAACAAAAATAATCTTATCAATAATAATCTTGGTTTTCTCTAATCCCTCTTTTGAATAATATCCCGAACAATATTCCCCCAATTAAGCCGAATAAATGTGCCCATATATTAATACCGGGAGAAAAGGAAGAAATTAAAAAGAATCCAATGTATGCCATAGCTAAAATCACGAGAGGAGGGCTTGAAGTCGCTATTACTACAAAAGTAGCTCCTAATAGACCAAAAACTGCCCCAGAGGCCCCGAGACTTATAGTTTCGAGAGGAAATAATAGAAGAGTAAAGATACTTCCCAATATACCTGAAATAAAATAAATAGCAATATATTGAATTTTAGAGTATTCTCTTTCTACTAATGCTCCAAATAATAAAAGGGCAAGTACGTTAGAAAATAAATGCATAGGATCCCCATGTAAAAAAATAGACGTAAAAAGTCGCCATAATTCTAGCTTTTGAATGATTCTAGCGTTATATTGTACAAAATATATAAAATACCCTTCTCCAAGTGGAGATTGAAAAAAAATAAAGCAAGCAACATTAATAACTATTAAAGTTATTGTAATTTTAGCATTTTCGAAATCTTTCGAGTCTAAAACAATCATCTTAGTTATTTTTAGTAATTATAGAAAGTTAAAAAAATTAATATTTAATTTCAATAAGAATTCGGTGGGAGTAATTCCCATGGATCTATTTTAACATCAACTAAATTGAAACCATTAGAGTTTATAGCTTTTTGAATTTTTGAGTCCAGTTCATTTAATTTCTCTACTCGAAACCCATTACCCCCAAAAGCTTCCGTTATTTTAGCAAAGTCCGTATTTGGCCGATCTGTTTGAAAATAACGCTTCTTATAAAGCATTGCTTGGCCGAATTTAACAAAACCCAATGATCGATTATTAATGATGATTATTGTACAATCTAACCCTAATTTATTAATTGTCTCAAATTCAGTAATTCCTCCGTTGACCAGCCCTCCGTCTCCTGTAAATAAGACTTTTTTAGGGGGAGGCTGATTCGAGTCAAGATAATAAGTATCTGCCGCTATACAAGTTCCTATTAATGCTCCAACACCAAAACCAGTTGGCCCTACCCCCCTAGGAGTAATAATTTTTCTTCCAATACTTTTTACGGGATAATAGGCACCGATCCATCGAGCGCTAGAACTAGCATCTGTTACTAAATAATCTCGTTCTGTTAGATTATCCGAAATTGCTTTTAGTACTCTTTGGGGTTTGATCGGATCGGCATTAATCCATCTTTCACGGTCTTTTTGTCTATATTGATTTAGTTTATTTTTTAATTGTTCTACATTCTGCTTCCTTTCTTCCATTACTTTTTGAAGGTTTGAGTTTTTAGTGATTCCCTGCTGCTTTAATAAGGTTATAATTCCTTGTAATGCTGCCTTTGGATCTCCCACAACGCCCCATGGGCGATAGGAAAGACCAATCTCTGCGGGATCAATATCAATTTGGATCATATCTGTTGATCTAGTCGATACAGGTACCTTAAAATTAGCTGTATCATCTTCTGTTAACCTATTGCCAACAACAATTAATAAATCTGCTTGTTTCCTTATAAATTTATGATTGGGTTTTTCGCCAAATAACCCAACTGTTCCAAAATAAAATTCATCATCTTCAAGCATAATCCCTTTTCCCGAAATTGTAGAAAATACAGGAGCATGTAACATTCGGCTTAATTCCGTGATTTCGCTAAAAGCTCTTGAACGAATTGCTCCAGCACCCGCAAAGAATGCTGGTTGACTAGCCTTTCTAATCATCTCTACAGCCTGTTCAATCTCTTCTTGAGCGGGTGAAGTTCGACAACTGTTAATTGAACAAGAACCTCCACCTGTCCGTGGAATAAAATGATCCAATCTAACTTCTTGAAATCTGAAAACATCTTCAGAAATGATAAGGGCTGCAGGCCCAGGTCTTCCATTAATAGCTTGTTTTAATCCATATTCTAAAAACCGTGGTAAATACTCCGCATTTAACACTTTTCCGGTCCATTTTGTTATTGCAGATAATGTACCTTCCACATTAATATCATGAGGGATATTTTTTAAAACTTCATTTGATTTTATTATTCCAACAATGACCAAGACAGGGCTCCCAAAACCGTCTGCCTCAGTTAATGCTACAGGAAAATTCATAGATCCGGCAGCCCCTGCATCGCAAACACCTAACATTCCCGTTACTCTTGCATATGCATCTGCTGCAAATGCCGCACTACGTTCATCATTCAATAATATATGGTCAATTCCGTCATTTTGTAAGATTCCATCATAAAAACCTAGAGTATGACCATCCGGTATTCCAAATACATGTTTTACCCCGCGCTCCAATAGAAATCGCGCAATACCGTATCCTGGTTTAATCTTTCGTTTAAAATCTTCTTGTTGACTCATACCATAGAAAGAATATAGAATCATTAAAAAAGATGATTTTAATAAAATAAAACTGATAAGAATATACAAAACTATAAAGTAAATTATCTTGTTATTTAATAGAAAATAGAGAATTATTGTTTAGATTTAGATCATATTCAAATAATTAATTCTACAACATTTTACTTTCGGGATTTAATTTGAATTAGATAGAAGCTTGTTTTAGTCAAAATTTATTGTAAACGCTCAATCTCAGAATGAATTAATTCCTCCAAAGTATTAATCTCATTCATTTGCTTATTAATAATTTCATGTTTCTTTTCCATATTATCAGATTTATCTAAATCTTTTCTAAGGATATTATAGCTTCTAATATTATTTACAATACTCTTAATTTTTTTTACTTTGAGCCCTAAATCTTTTTTAAATGTTTTTAAGCTCTCAATCTCTCCATCCATGTATTCAATTAGGTCGAAACAAGTAGAGATCTCGTCTTCAGTCTTAAAACATCGAGCGTGGTCTAAAAGTTCTCTTAAAAATTGAATTGCTTCTTCTCGTAATTTTAGTTCTAATTCTTTAGTTTTTGGTTGCTCTTCCATGTCAATTTCATCTATGATATTTGAAGCGTACTTGACCTTAATATCCTCTAGTGCCTCATCCACTTTTTCAGGATTATGTTTGATTTCGATTGGTTTACCCGATTCCTCAACATCGGCCGCTAATTGTATATTATCTAGTTCAACTCTTGTCATAAGAGGTGTAAATCTAACTTTTAACTGTCTTTTCCCATAAAAATTCCCATCTACACGTAAAATTTGGGTATATGTTTGTACTAACTCTTCTCCAATAGGGGCATAAAGAACACCTTCATTGGGATCCAATTGTTTTAAGAGAGGATGGATTCGATTCTGTCTTATTGCTCCCGTTACTAAGATTTTTTGCCAAGGGCTTAAATCTGGCATACCTTCTAATGGGTTTTTTACAATAACACTAACATTTTTATCCAAATCTAACTTTTCCAAATTTTCTCTTGTGATTGTTGCGATTTCTGAATTTGCTTCTAAAATGATGATTTCTCCCTTCGGCGCTAACTTATGGGCTAAAGCCGAAATATATCCAGATTTTGCTCCTAAAATTAATAAATCATCATCTTTTTTAAGAGCTAATCCTTGGAGCATTATAGTTATCATATGTGGAGCTGAGATTGTTCTATAATTTTGTGGATCTTGATAATAAAATAGATTTGGAATATCTTTATACAGCTTTACTGTATCAATATACTTACGTGGGATAAATTCCTCTAAAGGGACTTCCATAAAGGCTTGATATAACCTTTTGTCCTGTAATAGATTTTTTGCCGTCAGAGATTCCAAAAGTCTTTTCTTCTTATCATAATAATCTTTCATAAATTGAAAACCTCTTTGTTTATAATAAAAATTTAGGAATTAAAATCTTTTGTTCTTATAATCTATTTATTTTAAATACATAAAAATAAAAAATATTTAGAGATTCTGTGTTATTTGGCTGAAATAATAAAGTAATATAATTCGTTCATTTTAAAAATAAAAATAGAGCCAAATTTGTACCCCTCATTCAATTTATTTTGATAAAAATTCTAAAACGGCCCTCATAAAATCGGGTAAATCATCTGGAGTTCTAGAAGTAATTAGATTGCCATCTATAACGACGGATTTATCTACGAAATCCACACCGGCATTCACCATATCATCTTTAATAGCAAAATAACTTGTTGCTCTTTTTCCATCCAATATTTTTGCAGAAATGAGAACCCATCCAGCATGACAGATTGCACCGATCAATTTTCCCGCGGAATAAATCCTTTGGACAAAAGAGATAACATCATCATATCTCCTCAAATGATCTGGATTAGAGGAGCCTCCTGGCAATATTAAACCAGCATATTCATTAGGATTGGCATCTTTGATTGATAATTCGGGATTTGTTGGATATCCATGTTTACCAACTATAGTCTCTGTCGTTAAGCTGATTAATTCGGTTTCATAACCCGCTTCATTTAGCCTAATTCGTGGATAATGGAGTTCTAAATCCTCATATCCATTAGTAGCAAGTATAGCAATTTTTTTACTCATTTATTTCACCTTCTTATAAAAATAATATTATCATTTGCTAATAAAAATCATTTTAATAAAATATAAAAACTTAGGAAATAATCGTTATTAAATTAATAATAACAAGACTGCAAAATTATATTAGCTTTCTAAAATTTTAACTATCAAGGAAATGAATTTATTGATGTTACTACAATGACTCATTTATTATCATTTAGAAATTTTTTCTATCGGGAGGGTAAAAACAATCCCGAAAAATTAGAACGATTCGTTGCACCTCCCTATGATGTGATCTCGGAGGAAGAAGAATGTGAATTTAAGAATAAAGATCCCCAAAATATTTCTCACATTATCCTTCCAGAATCCTATAAAGAAGCAGGAATTCAGTTGGATAAGATGATTGAAGATGGATCCTTAATATGTGAAGATGATAGATGTATTTGCATATATGGAATCGATTATGAACATCCTGAAACTGGGGAACAAATAAGTCGATACGGATTTGTAGGCTTATTAAGATTAGTTGATATTTTCCCTCCGAGTAATGGCGTTATTCCTCATGAAGCAACTTTCAAAAAATATCTTAAAGATCGTTTAAATTTAATAAGAGAAACCGATGGGAATTTTTCGCCCATCTTTACTATCTATGATGGAAAAGGTGCAGCCGATAAAATATTCAAGAAATACATTTCAAAAGAACCCCATTTAAAAACGAAAGATAGAGATGGATTCACTCATAAAATTTGGGAAGTATGGAAAGAAAAAGATATAAAAAAGTTCGAGAAAATAGTTAAAAGTAATAAAATAATCATTGCTGACGGTCATCATCGCTATATTACAAGTCTAAGGCATAGTAAAAATGGGGGCTGTAATTATATTATGGCATTATTTATTGATTTTAACGACCCTGGATTGGTTATATTTACAAGTCATCGACAAGTCCATAGAATGCCAATTGGATCTGTTTCCCAATTGAAGAAAAAGGCAGAGAGATATTTCATAATTAAGGAAGTAGACACATGCACAATATTGAAGGAAAAACTTATAAATAATAAAGATAACCATGTTTTCGGGTGCTATTTTCAAAATTCTTACTTATTTATAAAATTGAAAGAAAAGATTCAACCTGAAAAAATTATTTCGGGAAATAAACCCGATGAATGGAAAAGACTGGATATTCCTATTCTTCACAATATACTCTTTGAAAAATGTCTTAACATCAAGAAAGAAAATATCGATTTCATTAAAGATCACCAAAAAGGAATAAAAAATGTAGATGAGGGGAAAATTGAAGCACTCTTTCTTGTCAATCCCACACAACTCAGAGAAGTTCAAGAGATAACTAACTTAGGAGAGATAATGCCACAAAAATCTACTTACTTTTACCCAAAACCGCTTTCTGGGCTAGTTATTCATAAACACACAGATACCATTGAATAAAAAAAGTTATAACTTTTCTCTTTGTGTACAAAAGTTATCTATGTAATATAATATCTGCTTAAATTGATATTAGGTAAAAAGAAATAAAAAAAAATTAAAGGTATTAAATGATTTTGGACTTAAGAAAATTCTGCTTGAAAGGTTTCTAATTTATTCCTTACTTTATCTTTCAAGTCTCCAATGACCTTCTCTTCCCCAAGTTCTTTTAATTCTCGGCCATATTCCATAAATTCATGCAACTTAGGACCAGGGGGTAAGTTATCCCTTATATCTTCTATTGCAGAACCTAAATCTGCCGCTGAGATTACTTGCTCAATTTTATTTAAAAGGTTATCAAATAAATCGTAGAGATCTCCCTCAAGTTTTGGTGATATTTTCTCTGAAGTAGAGGAATCAGGTCCAGGAGAGGGAGTTTCTTTCTTTTTAGGAGTTGCGCTCCTACCTTTAACAATAATTCTCGGTTCGGTTCGCGGATACTCTCCACTGCCCACACAAGTGAACTTTATAGAGAGAGAGTCGTTCCCAGCTAACTCATCAATGTGGACCGATAATTTATTTTGACTTGCTTCATAATCTAATTCTTCAGGGAATAAATTTGATACATCAAAACCTGCGGGAATTTGATCTTCCATAAGAACATTTTCTAATTCTACATCTCCTTTGTTTTGAATCCGTATCGAGATATCAAATTCGCCTTCAGACGCACCTGGTCTGATACTCTTCAAAGTTTTGAGTTTTCGCTTCACATATTTAATCTCAATTTGTGGATCGCTCTTTTCATCCGTGATGAAATCTTGGCCCGGTACAGATGTATTGGCAGCAATTTCAATAGGGGTCATATACTTAATTTCTGGCTTTGGATTTTTTGCTAAAAGAGGATAAATCAATTTAAATTCAGTATCTGCTTTAAATTCATTTCCTAACTTCATTAATTCAATTTCTAAAGTATGAGACGTCTCAGGACTTAAGTCAGGAGGAGTTACATCCAACTTTTTAACATATTGCTTTTGATTATGAATCTCGATTGTTTCATTTTCTCCTAATAAACGTAGTTTCAAGTCCTTGATTTCTGGAGGTACAAAGTCTTCTGGAAGCTCATCTGTGATTTTAAGAGTATCAATAGCTGCTGTTCCAACATTAGTCACCGTGTTTTCAATTTCCATATCCGTATTCGCATACGCATTTACTTCTGGTGGATTTATAGATTTTTCTACCTTGGCATTAATTACTGGATAAATCGTATGTTCTTTATTTATTTCACCAATAACACGGGTAATAACTTTAAATAATGTAGTAAATTCAATTGAGGATTTTAACTCTGGTACGTTTTCAGATTCAACTTGAAAGTCCTTATCCCAAGATTCATCAGCACTTAAAGTCTCATTTGGAGATTCTGATACAATGGTTTCTTCACCAGTAGGGACTTTATGTGCCACCTTCACATCTTCAAGTTTTACTTGAAACTCTGAATCGTTTATGAACTCCACATTACAATCCCATTTACCAGGTGTAGCACTTTCATCAGTAGTCACTCCACTTAACGAATCTGTTAATCCTCGAATTTCTGGTTCCATCATTGTTAGTTGATGGCCATTTACAAGATATGTAACGATGGTTTCTCCAAGCTTCTTCTCATCAATTGATTTAATTACAGCCTTTAAATCTAAATTAAGCGTTGCTGTGCTCTGAGGTTGGATGGAATTAACTGTCCAGATCACTTTATCAGGGTTTACTTCAACTTCTCCGACTTCTGCTGTCGGGGGTTCAACCTTTTCCACGAAATCAGGAATATTTCTAACTACTTTTATATCTGAAATTGGTTTGTCTACTCTGTTTGTTAATTCAATGGTTAATCTGCTAGGATTTGTCCGATCATAAAGAAATGTATTATTTACTTTATCAGGCATTTCTCTATTTGTATCAAACGTTTCTTTTAATTTCAAACATGGCCTTTCGAGATTTTCTATGCTATAAGTGTTTTCAAATTGTTTCCCCGGATTAATAATGCCCATTTCCATTACTTTCTCAGCATCTGTATTTACAATCTCCTTAAGATCAAGAATCGAATTCCATAGTCGACTCTTATCTGAGGGATTTTTGACTACCACTTTACCAGTCCCCGGAATCTCCATTAGGTTATGAGAACCATCTAAAACAGGCTTTTCTTCGTCGGTAATATCTATTATTATTAAATTTGACATTTCAAATTCCACTCTAATTTATAATTTGTGGTTAAATCAATTTTTTATAATAATTAAATTAGTAATTTATATTTTTAATATATTTTGAGCATTTAAATTTTTAGTAAAAAAAATGTTTATTATCATAATATTTGTTATATTTAAAACTCTACATATTATTTTTATAAATTAATGGAAAATATGAATTGATATTTTTATGCAAATGAAACATGAAAAACGATTTTTGGGTTAAACACAAATAAAGAAGAAGAATTAATAAAACTATGAATAATCGATATTTTTGGGACATTATAAAAAAGTATAATAAATTGATGAAGGCGGCAATAAAAGGACCAGATTGTATTGATCCTGCAATTTGTCGTGGAGATTGCTGTTCAATTCATATAGATGTCCCAAAGATACTTGCAGAAAAGTATATTGAATTTAGGTATATAAATAAAAGGGAGATTATCCGAAGTAATATTTTTGCCTTTAAATTAGCATTAAATCCTCAAACATATAAATGTGTTCTATTTGATAAAAAAATCAACGGATGTAGTGTTCATAATTCAGGGATTAAACCTCCTCAGTGCTGGATATATCCCACAAAATTTTCAAATCCCAACGGAAAAGAAATAAGTTGTAAGCGAGTGAGTGGGTGGAAAATCATAGATAAGGAGAAAACAAAAAAAGCTGAGAAGTTACTTGAACATTATAAATTTTTATGCTTATTGGAAGCAAGAAATGAATTAAAATTAATTCAAAATCGAATACTCCGTGCAGAACAAGAGAGTTTAATTAAGCAAATTCAAGAATTTAAACCATCAGAATTAGGGGGTTTTCGAGATGGATGGGATGTGATTGAACCGTTATCTGCAGAAGGCATTTCCCTCCAACTAAAGAAGTTTTGTCTGAAACATAACCCCGAATGTAAATATCTCCCTGAATCTTTTATGGAATGTAATCAAATTTGCAAAAAGATAGCTAATACATTAATCGGTTTCTTGAAAGAAAATCTCTATAATTATATTAAAGTTTGTGGGGCAGATGATTGCGGGGAGTATCCATTTTTCAAGCTATTCGAATTCACTAAGTTTAATGCGAGAAATGAAGACATAGGAAGAAAAATTTAGAAAAGAATGACTAAAATATTATAAAAGGCGTGGCATATAATAACTGAGATAAGAGAAGTATCATACATCATAAATAAGATGGAAAGAAGGATCCCAAAGGTAAAATAGAATCCAAAAGATGAGATTATAGTTGAGATAGGAACAAGGAAGGGGGGGCTATGATAGAGAGCAAATAGGATGGAAGAGATAATAATGCTAAGAGATAAAGGTATTTTGTTATCCAACTTTTTAATAAGAAAGCCTCGAAAGAAAGCCTCTTCAGAAATGGCGATAATCAATAGTTGTTGGAGCAATATAATTAATATTTGAATAATATCTGGTTGAATTGGTCGGGTTGATATTCCACCACTTTTTCCTGCCTCAAAAAATCGTACACCAAATATAGTTTGTATCAGTATGCGATTAAGGAGATATATGAAGCCCCCCACTATATATAATGTGAATCCCACAGCACCCCCAACAAAAATTTCTAGAATAAAATTCAATTTACTTATTTTGGTTTTCTGAAACCCCATTTCATTTAATTCGGTCTTAATCGAAGTATGCTCTATTTGTGCGGCAATTAAGGCAGGAATAATAATAAATAAAAGCTCAAAAAACGTAAGAATAATTAAAACCCAAGGATTTTGTCCGAGAGAGATTGTCATTATTATCACCTATCATTGGATTTGAAGTATGATGTATTTAATTTATTGCCTTAAAAAATGGAATATCTAAGAAAAAGTTCAATTATTTCCTGTTTTATTTCTAATTTTTGGAAATAGAGCTCCAGTTTCTTCTCGATAATTATGATATTTTTGTCCAAATCTTCTTATAAGATCCTTTTCTTCATAATGAATCATAATTGGGATATAAATCGCAATTCCTAATAGACTAAATATAACTAAAAACCACGAATTGAAAAAAAAACCAAAAGCTAAAAACATAGGAAACTCTCCAAGCGTCTGGGGATGACGGATGTAATTATAAATTCCCCCATACATCTCAGTTTCCTTAGAGGGAGTTAAAGTTTCGGCACCAGCATCAATAACTCCTTTTCCTAAAATAATCGCACATGGAATCAGAATACAAAAGCCTATGATAATTCCAATCCAAATATTATTACTAATTTTCCAATCGCCAACAATTGGGAGCGGAAACCAAATCCAGAAGATAAGATTAATAACTGAAATGATCTCAAAGATTCCTCCTAATGAACGAAAAATCTTACAATTTTTCCATGCTTTTTCTCCATATTTTTCAGACCTCTTCGCAGGTTGGAGACTTAATATATAGAGATAACCCATTAAGATAAATGATAAAACCAATGAAATATAATTAAAAACAGCGATTAAAAATGTAGGAAATGTCATTCTATTCAATTGAATTAATTTTATTTATTTGAAAGCTCTAGTACATCCATATTTTAATATTAACATAATAATTTAATATAATTTAAAGATATGCTTTAATTGATGTTTTCAGAACTTATATTACTCTAAATCCTCTAAAATGAAATAATTATTAACTTAGAAATAAAAAATGAAAAAAAAATTATATCAACGAAAAATTTTATTGTTTATCTTTGCATTGAAAAATTACTTTCTTAAACTATTTAAAGATATAATCCTACATTTAATTAATGGTTAAAATACGTTGAGAGGATTGATATTTCCTTCATATCACATACCCTTAATAGAAAGAATGGAATATATAGATATAGTTCTAAATATTATATAAAAACCATAAAACTAATAAAAAGGTAAGAGGAGATTAA
>SDNL01000108.1 GCA_004524365.1 Promethearchaeota archaeon
AAGGAGAATACCAAGCAATAGTAATCGGTTCGGGAAACGGAGGATTAACAGCCGCAGCCAAGCTGGCTAAAGAAGGTGTTAATGTGTTACTTTTAGAACAACATAATTTACCGGGAGGCTTTGCTACTTCATTTCGAAGGGGTAGGTTTGAATTTGAAGCCTCTTTACATGAACTTGCTGATTATGGTCCCAGCTCAAATAAAGGGGGTATTAGAAGGTTGTTTGAAGATCAATTTGATTTAGTGGTTGACTTTGTTCGAGTTCCAGAAGCATATCGAGTGATTACAAAAAATGTTGATGTTGCAATGCCCTTTGGAGAAGAAGAATTCTTAGATACTATAGAGGAGGAAGTTCCGGGATGTCGAGACTCAGTTGAAGACTTTTTTAATTTAGCTAAGGAAATCCGGGCTGCTTTCAGTTATATCGCAAAAACGAATGGAAACCCCGATCAAAAGGTTTTGATGAGGGATTATATTAATTTCTTAAAAACTGCACCATATTCGACAGGTCAAGTTCAAGACGCATTGGATATTCCCGAGGAAGCCAGAAGGATATTAAATGCTTATTGGTGTTATCTTGGGTTACCCATAAGTAGAATCAATTTCACGTTATTCGCATCAATGATACTTGTGTATATTGAGAAAGGAGGTTGGATTCCAATCAATCGTTCTCATGGATATACTACGGCGTTTGATCAAAAAATTAGAGAATATGGAGGTCATATTGAATATAATACTAGAGTTGACAAGATTCTGGTTGAAGATGGAAAAGTTACTGGTATAGAAACATCTAATGGAGACACTATTAAGACTAACTATATTATATGTAATGCATCTCCTACATTGGCCTATAATAAATTAATACATCCTAAATCCGAGGTTCCTGAGATGGGATATAAGGAAGTTAATGCAAGAATCCATGGGTTAAGTGCTTTTTGCGTATATTTAGGGTTAGATGCATCTGTTAAAGAATTAGGACTAAAAGAATATAGTTATTTTATTATGGATGAAATGGATACAGAAGCGGTATATGAATCGTGGAGTCATCTCGAAGCTCCAAGAGGGCAAGCAACCGTTGTAATTAATAATGCCATTTCGGATTGTTCCCCTCCAGGAACAACTTTATTATATATAACAACTTTATTTCATCCTGACGCATGGAAAGATGTGCAACCAGAAGATTACTTTAAAACAAAGCAAGATATCGCTGAAAAACTCATTAAACAATTTGAGGAATTTACAGGGGCTCCCATTAGAGAGCATATTGAAGAAATCGAGATCTCTACCCCAGAAACTTACGCAAGATATACAGGAACATATAACGGAATAATTTATGGTTATGAACCTGAATCTTGGGATTCACTTGTTCCCAGATTAATGAGTATGGGAAAGGATCAGTATATAAAGGGCCTGAGATTTGCAGGTGGATTCGGAAGAAGAGCTCATGGTTATAGCAGTTCATTAAATGATGGTTATACTGCAGCATTACTTACTTTACAAGAAATAAAAAAGGGAGGTAATTAAATATGAGTGGAAGAGAATTTAAAAAAGTGGATATAACGATTAAAAGTAAGAATAAGGATCTCTATAATTTTATGAATCTAGTGCCTGAAAGAAATAAACGCATTAAAAAAGCTTCAGCAGACTCAATTAAAGAAGATCCAATGAATGAACTTGCCGATAAACTACATCCAGATATACAACATATGATAATTGATGAGGTCGTTGACAACACCAAATCAACAAAAACCTTTAAATTAATACCTGATTCTGATTCTAATACACAGTCACTTGCCTATTTTCGAGCGGGGCAGTATTTAAGTCTTAAAGTAGAGGTAGACGGAGAATTAATTACTCGACCATATTCCATCTCATCAAGCCCACAAGAGGCGTTAGAAGGGTATTATACCATCACTATTAAGAAGGAAGAAAACGATGGATTTTTAACTCCTTATATTTGGAATAATTGGGAGATTGGAACAAAAGTGAAAAGTTCTGGCCCCGAAGGATTCTTTTATTATGAACCATTAAGAGATAAACATCAAATAGTAGGCTTAGCTGGGGGCTCTGGGATTACTCCATTTATATCTATGGCAAAAAGCATAATAGATGGAACGATCGATGCCAATTTAACCATCTTATATGGGTGTAGCGATGAAGATGATATGATTTTTTACGATGAATTAAAGCAATTAGAACAAGAAAATTCAGATAAGATAAAAGTAGTATTTGTCCTAAGTTGTGAAGAGGTGTCTTTGAAAGGCTGTGAAACGGGTTTTATCACTTCTGATTTAATAGAAAAATATGCTAATGTGCCAAATAGTTCATTTTTTATCTGTGGTCCCCAAGTTATGTATAATTTTGTTGAAAAGGAATTAGAAAAATTAAATTTACTTCCAAAGCAAATAAGAAGAGAAGCATTTGGAGAGATTAAAAATATTGAGAATCTTTCGGGATTTCCAAAAAAGCTTGCGGATGAGACTTTTACCCTGAAAGTTCATATTGGCAATATTGTTAAGGAGATACCCGCTAAAGCTACTGAATCGGTCTTGGTTGCAATGGAGCGAGCAAAACTCGCACCACCATCCAAATGTAGATCGGGAGAATGTGGTTTTTGTCGTTCGCTATTACTGAAAGGCGATGTTTATATTTCTCCTTTAAGTGACTGGAGGAGGGACGCCGATAAAAAATTTGGTTATTTTCATCCTTGTTCCTCCTATCCTATAAGTGATTTAGAAATTAAGGTTCCTAGAGATATTAGAATACAATAGTCAATTCTCTATTTTTAAATTTTACTTTTTCTTTTTTTTCATTTTTTCAGAAATTACAGTTTTACTGAGAATCCTTGCTTTTCTAAAGGTTCTTTTTTCAAACTATGATAATTTCGAGGGATATAAACGATTTCATCTAGTTTATTTGAAATCAATTTTCCGTCATCCGTAAGTTCTTCGGCCACATTAACTGCTTGAACCTCTCCGAAGAAAAGTTTATGACTTCCATAATTCATTGTTTGGACAACTTTACATTCAATATTAATAGGAAATTCTTTAATTAGTGGAACTTGAACCTTTGATGCCTTTTCTTTCGTCAAGCCTAACTCCTCCCATTTATTGACTTTTTTTCCTGTTCTTGTGCCACAAAAATCCACATCTCTTACGTGCTCTGAAAATGGAACATTAATAACATATTCCTTTAAATCTTCCAATATTGGGAATGAATATCTCGTAGGTCGAATAGATATGGACATCACTGGTGGTTTTGAAACCACTCTTGCTACCCATGCTAATGTTATTAAATTCGATTCATCTCCGGTGCCCACAGAAACTACGACTGCTGGGGAAACTATGGGTGTAGTATTTTTATTTATTTGAACTTTCATAAGAATAAGATTCAGTTATTTTTAATAAAATTTTGGACTTTAGAAATGAGTGAAATTAATATCTTGATATTTGACTCACGTAACAAGCATTCTTTCATTATTATTTTTTTAAGGAATTAAAATACTATTCTTCCCAACTATAAAAATAAAAAAAAATTAAAATTCGAACTCATACCCTAAATTAAGTTCATCATTCATCATCTTTATATCGTTTTGAATACTTTCATTCAAGGGAATTCCTTTTTCTTTTCGCTCTAATTCTGCTTCGTATTCTTTTTCACCAGCAGTGTAAATCTTTTCGGCTTTTGGATCCATCCTAGCACTTCGAAGAGTTCTCATAATATTACCGGCAGTTTTTTTAAAGGAATCTATGGGCAAAAAGTTCTCTATATTAATTGCGAGAAAGAAATGTCCAACTTTTAATCGTTTTTGGTCATTTTCTTTGATACCTAATGTGTCTCGAAGATATATACCCCCAGTTAATGCTGCTGAGAGTAGTTCACATATTGTAGCATATCCGTATCCTTTATAACCTGATGTTTCTTCTCCCGCCCCTCCTAATGGGAGTAAAGCTGCTTTTCGCTCAAGCATTTTATCTAATATTTCGGATGGATCGGTCATATTTTTGCCTTTTTCATCAATGACTAATCCTTCTGGAAGTGGTTTATCTAATCGATTATATAATTCCACCTTTCCTCTTTGAATTATAGAGGTAGCGCAATCAAGACAGAAGGGGAATTTCTCATTTGTAGGTGCCCCGAAAGTTAATGGGTTTGTTCCAAGCATCGGTTCAACACCGAATGTGGGGGGGATAGAGGGACGTGCATTTGTTGTCGTAAGTCCAATCATCCCTTCTTCAATTGCCATGAGGGAATAATATCCCGCAATTCCGAAATGAGTTGAATTTCTCACTGCTACTGCACCTAATCCATATTCTTTTGCCTTTTCTATTGCTTTTTTCATTGCTTTATATGCAATCACATGTCCCATACCGCAGTTGCCATCCCATAAGGCGGTTGTGGGTCCCTCGTTTATAACTTCTATTCTAGTTTTTGGTTCATAAATTCCTTCTTTAATCCGATCATAATACATTTTACAACGTTGGATTCCATGAGTATCAATCCCTCGTAGATCAGAAGTAATTAAAACTTCAGCAATTATCTCAGCATCTTCTTTAGGAACATTTAATCCAATAAATACATCTCTCATAAATCCCTCAAGTTTCTTCGCGTCCATTAGAACTACATTTTTTTCTTGTTTTGCCATAATTATCATTCTTTCATAGTATTATTAATACCTATAATCATTTTTAGAATATAATTCTTCTAGAATAGAAAAAGCAATCCATAATTAGGAATTAATCTAAATTTTTTTCCATATACTGTTCAGTGGAAGAGAATATGGCATTTCTTCATCTAAGGTTTTCTCTGCCCATCCTTGAATTAATAAATTTTCAACTTGATTTCGTAGATAATGTCTTTCCTCAATACATCGTTCTAAAAATTTATCATTACCTCCATCAACACACTCTACTTTTCCTAAACGCCATGCATCCTCGAGATGGGCTAATAAAATCCATTTGTCCCAATTTTTAGCACAATGGACATAATGATCCGAATAATATTCCTTCATTTTGGATACAGGATATACGAAATCGCCCATATCATTTAGCATATTTTCATCTTCTAGGTTTAGCAGATTTACAGCACGGTGAGTTCGCTTATTAATTAATTCCAAGTATTGCTTTAATTCTTCTTTTTGTTTTTCGAGATTAATTGGTTTTATTCGATGGGATGAAATGATGTAATTTGCATTTCTTTCAACAAGTTGTTTGGTAGCAGACTTGAATGAGCTTACTGCAGCCCCCCTTTGCGGCACACCATACCAAGGTACTGGAGTGAAATCATAATCACACGATAGTAAAATTCTAATATCTCCATCAATGATTTCATAATCTAACATATGGAGACAATGTGCATTTGTTTCATGAGCTATGATAGCTATATTATTAAATTCAATCTTTTGTTTATCTTCCAGCGCGACTTTTTTGGAAGAAGGATAGGATCGATCTTTAAATCCCAACGATTCTCCAAATGCTTCAAAATGATGAATTTCCTTTAGGGGGATTCCCGCGTAGAGCCCTATACGTACCCTTTTTTCACATCTCTTTAATGTATCGGAATGACCAAAAATGCTACCTCCAGACGCTTCAAAAACGGTGGCTAATCCACGAGCATGATCTAAATGTGCGTGCGAGAGAATAATGTCAGTGATATCTGAAAGTGAAATATTAAATTGAGATTCTAAGAATGTAGAAATTATCTTTTCTCCAGGATTAGTATCGATTAGAACTTTCTTATCTTCTGTATTAATAAATAATGCATTTCCCGAAGGAAATTTCGATTTGTCTTCACCTAAAATCATCCATACATGTGAACTTATCTTCTTTGAAATTCCTTGAGAAATTCTAATTATCTCCTTCTTTTATTAAAGAAAATTATTTTTTTATTAAAAGTTAATTAATACCAATATTATCTGTGTCCACTATTAATTGAATATTGGAAGAATTATATATTAGATATAGAAAGAACAACTATAGAAATTATATAACTAATTTTTTAATCCCTTCTAATATTAGTAAATGTAATGAATGAAAAAGATTTAGGTTCTGCCGTTGCTAAAGAAATAATGACTCCATTTGTGATCTCGTTAAATTCAGATGCTACTTTCGAAAATGTAATTAATACATTAGTCGAAAATAGGATAACAGCAGTTTTCATCCACGATCCCAAAACAAATGATTATTATATTATCTCTCAAAGGTATATTGTTAAATTTTTAAAAAGGGATGGTTTGAAAAGTATCAATTTAGCTCAAACTTCGGTCAAGGAAATTATGAAAGGTCCAATAGAAACAGTAGATGTTCAAACTCCCGTAGAGACGGTTATAAGATTTATGACAGAACACGATTATAAACGCGTTTTAATTTCTGAGAATGGAAAAGCGACGGGGGTTATATCTACAAAAGATATTATGAAATGGAATGATACGTATTTTTTTAAGCCTGCAGTCCCCCAGATCCTTTTCTTTGTGGATAATCTTACGAGTAACCTTATTGGGAGACATATATTTAAAAAAAATATTCAAGATGAAGTGCAAGATGATTTAATCGATATCTATGGGGGAGCTTTAAATTCGATTTCAATCATTACGAATCAATTAATTAAAGAATCTGGTAAAATGACTCATCTAATGAAAGATAAGAGGGCTGTATTATTTGAACCAAGAGACCAAGTAACAGGAATCTTAATTTGCGATTTTAATTCAGTAGATTTAAGAAGAAAACTAATAGCTGCAACAGACTTGTTTTGCAAGAT
>SDNL01000109.1 GCA_004524365.1 Promethearchaeota archaeon
ATTTTATAAGTAGAATCATAATCGCGTGCTGTTATTAATAATTCTAATCCTTCCTTTTCAAACATTTTAATTAATGATTGAAACATTCTTGCTGTTTTAGGTTGCTCTATATCAATCCATACTTTCAAATAATTATAACACCCATTATTTCCTTTTTATTATAAGGAACATATTTAGTTTATATATTAAATAATTTATATTTCCATAATTAATTCTTATATTATACTAAAGTGAAAAGATAAATTTAAATTCATAAATCCTACCATATTATCAAATAGAAAAAATTTTATTAAATCAAAAATTGATACTATATACTTAATTTTAATATTTTTGTATAGCCCAGTGGTGTAGCGGCCAAGCATATGGGGCCTTGAACCCCGCGACAAATGGTTCGCATACTTCTGCGCTCCATTCGTGAAAACGGTTCGAATCCGTTCTGGGCTATCATTTCTTTTTACTTTTATTGGTATTTTGAACCGATTTTAGGAAATTTGTAAGTTAATATAATAAATTCTTAAACATAATAAAAGGAAAAAATAAATCAAAATATCATAATTTAAATGGTTTAAGATCTAAATCTAAGAAATTTTCATTTAAACTATCCTTATGTGCCTTAAGGAATTCGAGTTCTTCTTCCTTTGATCTATATTCATCAGGAAGCATACGAGGAATTGTGTCAATAATGGGGTACCATCGATTACATTTTTCACATAAGAGTAATCCTGCTTCAATCTCAGTCTCAACCATTAATCGATTTAAAAAAATTAGTTCTGGTAAAAGTTTTTTAGCGTCTTTATTTTTTATATTTTTAGAAAATTCAATAAACTCATTTTTTATATCTTTATATGCTAAATTGAAGCATTGTTTACTCAAAGTATAAGGTGTTTTATCAATTATATGAATCAATTCGTTTAAAATAGATATTAATTTGTCTAAATATTGCTTTAGGGGTTTTTTCTCTATAATAATGTTATCCCTTATATATAATTCGTCTCCTTCAATAATTTCTGGAATTTGGTTTTCACTTTTATAACTGAGATCGTTATTCTCGTAAGATTTTAGATATTTTTCAAATAGTTCTTCTCTGGTTTCAAAAGAGAAGATAAATAACTTTAATGGAAAGCTTTTACAAATGGGGCATGCTAATAAATTGAATAGCCAAGGTTTCATAATTTAATCTCTTTATTTCTCGTTATTAAATTTAATAATCGGTATTAAAAATTAAATCTTTATATGAATATAAAATAAGATAAAAAATAAAGCCTCTTTTAAAATATTCTAAATCAAATATCCTCTTAATTGTTGTATCGTTTTATCTATCGAACGGTCTATTTTTCTCATTCTCTTTTGAAAATCATCTTTTAAAGACATATAAGCAGTACGACTTGGTAATTTTCCTTTTCTATATCGAAGATCCAATAAATTTAACCCATCTATTACCGTTTGGCGCTCTGTTTCTAAAACTTCCAAGCGTTTCACTAGACCTTCAAATGTTTCATTCGTTTGCATTAAAGTGTCTTTAAAGGGTTTTAATTCTTCTTCAATTGCATCGATTTTATTTTCGTTTTTCTTAACTAACATCCTATATTTCTTTTTAGGAATTTTTTTACTCTTTAAATCGGATTCTGCTTTCCTGATTTCTAAGATTAATGCTGTTTTTTCACTATAAAGTGAACAAAACTCTCGAATTTCATTAACAGGAATTTCTTTCTCCTCGAGTTCAGAAGTAATTCCTTTTCTTTTTCGTCTATATACAAAATAAACATACAAAACGCATAATACAGCAATAACAATCATGTAAAAAGTTGGCCAAAACATGAGTCCAAAAGAATCTACAGTATAAGTAAGGGTTATTATTTGATCTTCGAAGTGCGAGGGAGAGAGATAATTATCATCATATGTTAGAGTCGTATATCCTGTGGACGCTGAGATCTCGTCAGGAGGTATAGTAGAGCCATCAATGCTGAAACAACCCTCAATTATTATTTTTGTTTGTACATTTTTTTCCAAAAATAAGAAATAGGAAGTACAAAGATTCATTCGAATTGTCTGCTGTATAATATTTTTAGTTAGATAAGTATAGAGGCTTACTTGATATTCTAATGAAAATTCATAAGTAGAATTGGGTTCTATCACTCCTCTTGATTGACCTAAAGATATTACACCGGTCTTAATAGAACTAATTTCGGGGTCTGCGGCAAGGTTTGAAAAACTTAGGTCCCCAAAAAAATCAAAAACTCTTTCATTAATTGCAACTTTCGGAAACCCAATTTTAAATTGATTTAGAGCAACGGGTCCCAAATTAGTTAGATAATAATTTTCGCTAACAGTTATAATTCCCCACGGTGAGATCTTAATAGTTCTTTCAATTTTACTCATTTCAGTCTTCGTTGTGCTTGAAGCTCCGCCATTCACAGAATATTTTACAGATATAGAGATTGTTTTATTATCCCCTACATTAGCTAAGAATGGTTCAATAGAATCTTGGGAAGTTTTGAATTCGATAATATTTCCAGTTTTCTCCTCTCCCCAATCTGAGTCGATGATTCCTGAATATCCACTATATTGTAGTGGAATCACTTCAGTAATGATTTCATTCTGGATTTCATAAGGAAAAAGTGGAAATACATACCCGGAAAAACTTAACTTTTGATCTGATCCTCCTACATATTCATACATTATTAAGTCTTTATAAGATTGGAGGATTGTAATCGTTATGTTTTCTTGTGATTGTAAGGAATTCAGTAAATCTATTTGTATTATCTGAAAAGAATCTTCCATAATAAAATCTGTTAACTGGGCATCAAGAATAGAATCCTCATTATTAACCGCTTTAAGATAAATTAAGTCATCTGATGTATTAGAAGGTATTCCTAAGAGAACTGAGGAGATAGGGTTTGAGTTTTGATTTTCTATAATAATGGTATCATTTATGACAAGGAGTCCAGTACCACGTAAAGTCATTATTCTTTTTATATTAATAATCTTTATATCTTCTACTCCGTCTAAATTTATAGAAGCTTTAGGAGTAATAGCATTATCATCTATATCTTTATTCCCTAAATCTGAATTAAGGTTAAAATTTTCTAAGACGGGAATAAAAATAGTTAATACTAGTATAGTTAATATTAATACTACAAATATTTGTTTCTTTTTTTTAACCATATTTGTAAAAATCTCTTAGTTTAATTAAATTTTATTTTATTTTAATCGCATTGACATGGATTCGACCCACACTTTGGACACTTTTTAGGATATTTCTCAAAAACAGCTTGGTCCAAATCTATATCTAATAAATTTGCAAGGGAGCACATCCATGCAAAAATATCTGCCATTTCTTCGGAAATATTTTTTTTATTTCTCCCCTTGTTAAGTTCTGTTGCTAACTCTCCAACTTCTTCGACAAGCCAAATAAATGTATCGCTAATCCCTCTATGCTTATCTTTCGGAAAATAAAGATCCTTCATTAAATCTTGAAATTCTCGAATGCTCATCTTATTGTTTGAAAGACTTATTGTTTTAGAACTATAATATTGCGTTTTATACAGGAGAAAGAAGCCACTCGAAAATTCCTAGATGCGCGAGAATTACTATTACGAGTAATGAAGCTGCAAATATCACTGCCGCTGTTGGAGATATCTTTACACCAATAGATGAGTCTTCAAAAAATCTAATAAGGCCAGCTCCCGAGGAAGGCATTGGTGCTGAGCCTGAACGCCTTTTGCTACGTCTTGATCTTCTTGACATCTTAATTTAACAATTTGTATTTTATTTCGTATTATTAAATATAAATAAGCAAGATTTTAAGAATTTTAGGAAAATTTTAGATTGAGTAGATCATTACTTCAAAATAATAATATAATAATTTATTTATCATTTTATTTACTCTAAGAAATTATGGGATTTTTACAAACAATTCTTAAAGATCCATCATTAGTTTTGGGGAATAAAAAGCTTTTTTCTCCTTTTTATTTAAAAAAAGCATTTAGTGTTCTATTCTATGCTATACGAGGAACACGATTTGCGTCTAAATATGGTCCCATTAGGATGCAAATTGAAATCACGGATATATGTAATTTCAATTGCGTGATGTGCGACCGGAGAAATTTAAAAAATATACGGGAACTTAATCACAATATTTCTTACAAGAAATTTAAGAACCTTATCAATGAGATTAGACCATTATATGTTACTCTCAATGGATTAGGCGAACCTCTATTCAATAAGGATATTTTTAAATTTTTAAAACTATGCGGTGATAATAATATTACTACTTCTATGCCAACGAATATGTCCTTAATGAATGAAGAAAATCGTAATCAACTGGTAAAATATCCTCCTTCTATTTTAACTTTTTCCCTACATGGAACAACTCACGAATTATTTGAAGCTATAACAGAATCATCAACGTATGAAAAATGTATACATAATTTTGAAGCACTACTCTCAAAAATAGATAGAGGTAAAACAGATGTACGGATTCTTTTTGTTCTTCAATCTAAAAATTTAGAAGAATACAATCCAATGTATAAGTTTCTCAAAAAATGGAAATTACTAGATTCTTTTAGATTAGAGCCCGTTTTTGACTTCGTTCCGAATCAAAAGGTGGTACCTGAAAAAGAAGAAATAGAACATGCTATAGAAAAATTAAATTTCGAAATTAAAAAATGTAAAAATCAAAGAAAAAAATCCTTTTTAATTGAATGGAAAAACAAATTATTGGAATTATTTCACCGAAAAAAACTCCAAATGACCGTACCTTGTTTAACACCTTGGATTTCAACATATATAACTGCTACTGGAAATGTACTTCCATGTTGTTATCTGACCAGTGAAAAATACATAATGGGGAATATTAACAAAAAACCATTTCGCACTATTTGGAACGGAAAAAGGTATCAAGCTTTTCGTGGATTATTAATAAATTCACGAAAAAATATAATGGAATGTTATAGGTGCTTTTGGGATGATAAAGAGAGAGTTAAGCGGTATAGACCAATTACACTTTATAATTGCAGATGGAATCCATATATATAAAAGAAAAAAACAATAATCTAATTGTTTCTGCAAGGATAAAAAGTAATGAATGAATAGACAAGACCTTTTATGAGGAACTCTTTATATTTTATAAGATAAATGGTCGATCTGCGAAAGTTTTTTTAGGGTTCTTCATTTTATCATTTATACTCTAAAACATTAAAGAATATATATAATTAACAATTGATCGTTATAATTAGAAGTAGTTATTTTATTTATTAAAAATATAAATGTTTTATAAAATCTAGTTGAGAATTATGAATATAGAAAAATTAGAAGAAGTAAACTTAGATATTTCAGACGATTTGAAAGAAGGGAAAGTAATTATAGATGTATATACTGATTGGTGTGGTCCTTGTAAGTTTATTGCGCCAATTCTAGAAAAGTTTCAAGATGAAGGGCTTATTAAAGCTATTCGTGTCGATCTTGATCAAAATAGAGCATTGGGGCAAATGTTTGGAATTACTGCAATACCCACATTATTATTCTTTAAAGATGGAAGACTTTTAGAAAAGAATATCAGTATTCAAGGGCAAGAAGCTGTTAAAAAGGGTATAATGGTGGGCGCTGCTGGTGAACCTATTATGCGTGAAATTATCGAAAAAATGTAGATTTACTCTCAAGTTCTTTATTTTATTATCTTTTTCTTATTTTATTAAGTTTTTAAGTTAATTATTGTAGTGAAAAAAATCTAATTTTTAACTGAATTGCGAAAGAAGTTCCCTCCCTTTAGGGGGGGATGAATTTCGCACAGTATACACACATTTTTGCTCTTTTGAGATGCGAGATAACTTAACTCCCTTAAGAGTGAGATAAATTTTACTAATTTAGGGGACTCCTTGCTTTTAAATACGTGAGTTCCCCTATGGTAACTAATAAAAGGTGAATAGAACGTGCAATTAGCCCAGAAGATTCGGATCTATCCCACGGAAGAGCAATTACAGGTATTATGGGATGTATCGGAAAAATGCCGTTTGATGTACAATTTTGCACTTTCAGCTCGTATCGACAATTGGAAAGCACAAAAAGAAAAGCCCAAAAAAGAAAGAAACTACATTACTTACACCCAACAACAAAACGAATTACCAGAAATTAAGCATAGGTATCCAGAATATAAGTGGTTCTATTCCAAAGTGCTCCAAATGACACTCAAAAGGCTCGATAGCAACTATAAATCATTCTTTAGTTTATGGAAAAACGGAGATAAGAACGCAAGACCACCGAAATACAAAGGGAAAAGTTATTTCACCACTCTATGCTATAATCAAAGCGGGTTCAAGATTAAAAACAAGACTATTGCATTTTCTCACAGACATCCTTCCAAAACACACCTTAAATTTGATATTTCCCATTATTCGCTAAAAGAAGAAGCAGAAGAGATAAAACAAGTTGAGATCTTTCCCAGAAAAAACAAATGGTTCGTGTCCATTACATACGAATTTCAAGAACCAGAATATATGGATAACGGAAAGCATCAAGCCATCGACCTCGGAGTTTCAAATCTCGTGAGTGCGGTCAACTTAGATGGAAAGTTCCTGCAAATCAAGAATAGAAGGGCGGACCTCTACTGGAAACCTAAACTTGAAGAAGTGCAATCTAAACGGGATCATTGCAAAAAAGGATCGAATAGATGGAAACGATACCATCAAAAATATTGTAAAATGAAGGAAAAATGTGCCAATCAACTGAAAGACTTTCA
>SDNL01000110.1 GCA_004524365.1 Promethearchaeota archaeon
AATTTATTGATATTCTTTTAACATTCAATCAATATTATTTAAATTAGAATCATTTTAAATTAATAAATACTATTACTACTAATTTTGGTATTACTCTATTGGAAAACTAAGTAATCCTTCAAGACTAAATGGGTATCGGGAAAATCTTCTTTTTGAATTAATTTTACCATTCTGTTTTTCTTTAAACTTAGGAATTGTAACTTTTCTAATTTTTTTAAATACCTTAGATTTATAGGATCTTTCAACTGATTATTATTTAACATCAAATAGGTAAGATTCTTTAATTTTGATAACCCCTTAATATTGGTTAATTTATTATTAGAGAGATTTAACCGTTTTAGGTGTTTTAATTCCATTAACCCTGGAATCTCTGATAAATCTTCAATTCTCTGTTCAAAAACAAATTCCCACGATCGAGCGGGATTCCAACCTAACTCTGATAGATCTAATTTACTGAGAAGTCCTCCCTTCCATTTAAAGAATACAAAATGATACTTTTTTACCAAATTAGAAACAACTTTATGGTTTGTGAGAATCTCTCCGAGCTCTTTTATCGTTAATGTCTTTAATTTTTTCCCCCTTAATCTAATTTCCAGACTTTTTTTGAATTTTCGGTTATCGTATCTATTTTGACCAATAATGAATTTTTTGTTCATTATTTCTTCTAATACTTCTATTAATCTTTCCTTTGAAGCCTTAGTCCCCAATTCTATAAAAGTTTTAACAATTATAATATATGTATTTACATCGGTTTCGTGTTTAATCGCCCATTTCATTGGATCATATGCTTTTTCAAGATATTTCTCTTTTATAAAGGAAGCGGAATATTCTCTTATTGTAGGATCTGAATCGGATATTATGAGATTTTCCAATAAATTAAAGATTCTTTCATTAGGTTCCGTTAATTCTTTAATAAATTTTAAGCAGTCCAATCTTTCTTTTGGATTTTTCCCTTCTTCAAGTATAGTTATTAAAAATTGAATTCCACTCTTTAAATCTAACCAGTTTCTCTTAATATCTTGAAAAATTTTTGTAGGTCTTGAAACCATTTAAAAAAGCCTTTTTTATTACAAATGTTAATTATAATTGATTTAATTTATAATACATTTTAATTATGTTGAATAAAATACTTAAATATATTTACAAATAAAATTATTACATCTTTTAGATTCTTCTATTAAATTTGATTGAAAAAACTTTTAATTCATTAGATTTTATTATTAATATTTCAATAGCTTGTATTCTTACATAGATTATGGAAAAAATTAATCCAAAATCTTCCACCAAACGTTTTTCTGTAAATCAAACATGTGTAGATCATACCTTTAAATTCGAGAAAACAAAGAAAGAATTAAAATGTAAACCGATTGTGAGCCCCGAACAAGGAATTAAAAGAACTATTCAATATTTTGAAATTAATCCACAAAAACTTCTTTTAAGTAATTAATATAATCATAAAGATGAGTATTAAGAATTCATTAAATTTAAAATTAGCAATTTTGATGGTGTTACTTATTCCAATTTTTTTTGGATTTCGAGTCGAGTATTTGGTCCCTCTTTTCTTATACTATACTATTTGGGATATTTTAATAATCGCGTTGGGTTTGGTTGGACTTCTTTTCTTTGGATATTTCTTGATAATTCGAATATTCTCTAAAGAAGATCTTGAAAAAATGAAGTCACATGAAATAGTATATGCATTGATCGTTAAGAATTTTCGACCCCTCATAATTAATTTCTTAGCCACGATGATTTTAGAAGAATTAATTTTTCGATTTTATGTTATTGGAGTTTTAGATATGATTTTAGATTGGACTGTCGCTATTATTCTGTCAAGCATTATATTTTCTCTTTATCATATTCATATCTGGTTTTCTTTCAAAAATTCCAAAATTTTAGCAGTATATCTCATTTATGCATTTCTTTTGGGCATATTAAATGGGATTATTTACTTTAAGTTGGGTCTTGTTTTCTGTATTTTAATTCATTATGGCCTTGTTCTAATTCTCTATTCTGGGATAGCAAGAAAAATATAGAATTTTTTAACTATATTCCCACTCCCATTGATTATTATTAAAATGATTTCATAGAAGTGAATATATTTTTATATTACTTTATTATTATGAAATCGTTTAACAATAATTATAATAGTGTTTATATTAAGTTCTATGAAATATAAAAATCGAATTGAAGCGGGTAAAATTTTAGCAGATAAAATAAAAAAAACCTGCAGTCAGTATATTAATGAATTCATCATTCTAGCTATCCCTCGAGGTGGTTTGCCAGTTGCATATTCAGTTTCTGAGGAATTAAATATCCCTCTGCATCTAGTAATAACTAAAAAATTATCACATCCAACCAATCCTGAAATTGCAATTGGAGCAATTGCTGCCGATGGATCCTATGAGCTCAATGAGAGAATAAAATATTATGGAGTCACCGAAGATTATTTAGGAGAGATTAAAGCTTTTGCTCTTAAAAAAGTGAAAAATAGAATTGAAAAATATTGTCAAGGAAAACAGCCTGATGTGAAGGGGAAAAAGGTTTTTGTAATTGATGACGGAATCGCTACAGGTTATACGGCTTTAGTTGCTGGTAAGTATCTGAAAAATCAAGGTGCAAATCTTTTAATTCTTGCTATTCCTGTTTGTCCAATAAGTAGCTTGGAACGAGTAAAACAAGTCTTTGATGATTTGGTTTGTCCTATTCAGAGTAAATCTTATTCCTTCTCTGTTGGAGCGTTTTATGATGATTTCCATCAGAATACGGATGAAGAATTATATCATTATTTAGAAAAAGCTAAAAAAAATAATTTGCTTTATGAAACGTTCAGATAAAGAAATTTTGAATATTAATTGATTAGAAAAAAATACAGATAGAATCGATTAATCCTAAAACTATAAATATATAAAAATCTTATTCTTATTAACAAACTCAAAGCTAATTAAATGAAACTTATTATGATAACGAAAAATTTCCACATTGGAAATGATTATTTAATTCAGGTTTGGGCTTGGTGGCGTGCATAACAACTCGCATTGGCCAATAAAAATTAGAATTTCTTTCTTATTTTGCTTTGTTGAAAATATAGCATACTTTTACACAATTTAGAAGTAATGATTTAGGAGGAGGTTCTAATTCAATTTAAAAAAATCAAACTTAAACAAAAATCAATTAATAAAAAGTTTAAATATTATCAAAAGGAGGAAAAGAAAATTGAAAAATAAAACAAGCATTAAAATTGATTCAAATTTCATAAAATTATGTCTGTTTATCTTTATTCCAAATAACTTTAAGAGGGGTGAATTATAATATGGCACAAGTAGAAATATTAGAAGGTTTGAAAAAAGTAAGCCGAAATCAAAATTTAACAACACAACAAGCTGGGGCTATTATGAATGAAATTATGTCCGGGCATGTAACTGATGCGCAGCTGGGTGCATTTTTAATTGCATTAAATATGAAACATGAAACTATCGAGGAAATAGTGGGCTTTGCTAAGATTATGAGAAGATTTGCTAATAGCATTAAACCAATTGTAAAAGGAGAATTATTAGACACTTGTGGAACGGGAGGAGATAAAATTAATACATTTAATATCAGCACTATTTCGGCTTTAGTTGTTGCAGGAGCCGGAGTACCAATTGCTAAACATGGGAATCGTGCTGTAAGCAGTAGTTGCGGAAGTGCCGATTTATTAGAAGGACTTGGAGTAAAAATTGATCTAAAACCACAAGAAGTTAAAAAATGTATTGAAAAAGTTGGTATTGGGTTTATGTTTGCACCATTATTCCATCCTGCAATGAAATATGCTATGCCAACTCGAAGAGAACTAAAAATAAGAACCGTTTTTAATATTCTTGGCCCTCTCACTAACCCCGCTAACGCAAAGTGCCATATTTTGGGAGTTTTCGATAAAAATCTTGTACCTATCATGGCAAGAGTGTTGGCCAATTTGGGGGGCAGACATATCTTTACGGTGCATAATTCATGTGGTATAGATGAGGTTGCTCCAGTTGGTATAAATTATATAACAGAATATCAAAAAAATGAAATTCAAACTTACGCTTTGACAAATGAGGATTTTGGTATACCTAAATGCACTGTTAATGATATTTTAGCGGGAACTACAAGAGATAATCTACAGATTGCTAAAAAAATACTTAAAAATCCGAATAAAGGTCCCAAATGCAATACGATTTTAATGAATGCCGCTTTAGGACTTAGAAGTGTCGGAATTGTAAATGATATTCAAGAAGGGGTTTCTATTGCTAAAAATTCCATAGATTCAGGAAGCGCCTATCGTAAATTAGAACAACTTATTGAGATTACAGGTGGGAATTTACAAAAATTAAATAATATATAATAAGTGAAAATGACAAGTTTATCGAATACCATAATGAATATTGTTGATTCTCGTAAAATATCCATAAGTAAAGATTTAAAGTATTATAACTCAATCAAAAAAGGACCATCTTCAAAAAGAGAGACTTTAACTGAGCGGATTAGGAAGAATGAAAATATTTCTATCATTTCGGAAATCAAACCAAAATCCCCAACTTTAGGAAATATACGACAAAATATGGATGTAAAGGCTATTGTACGGCAAATGGAAAGCTCTGGTGTGATTGGATTAAGTGTCTTGACAGAACCAAACTTTTTTAATGGTTCTTATGAAAATTTGCGAACTGCTATTAAGAGCACTAATTTGCCTTGTTTAATGAAAGATTTTATTATTGATGAGATTCAACTTAAGATCGCAAAAGAGATTGGCACAACTAACATCTTGTTGATCAATTCTATTATAGATTTATCCGTGTTTTACCCTTTATGTCTCAAATATAACCTTGAGCCATTAATAGAAATCCATGAATTAAGTGAGATTGAGGATATAAGATATTTAATAGATATAGGATTTAATCCAAAACTAATCGGTGTTAATAATAGAAATTTGAAAAACTTAGAAATTCGTCTTCAAAATTCATTAAACATTATCCCCAAACTTAAGCAAGAATTTGGTTATGATAAAATAATAATCAGTGAGAGCGGAATTAATACATATAAAGACATAGAATTCTTAAAGTCCGCTGAAGCAGATGCATTCCTAGTTGGATCATCCATAATGAAATCAAAAAATATAAGAAAAAAGATTCGGCAGCTCAGAGGGATTTACTAATGGAATATATAAAGATTTGTGGATTAAAAGATTATGAAGATGTCCAAATATGTAAAAAATATGGCGCCACAGCAGTAGGTTTTATATATAATGTTCCTTCTTCCCCTAGAAATTTAAAAAAATCAGAATTAAACAAACTTCTCGAGAAAATCGATAATGAAATTTTAACAGTTGCCGTATCTCAACCTCAAGATATTTCTGAATTAAACACATTTGTTAAGGCGATTCAAGTAGATTATTATCAAATTCATGGCAATTTTAGTGAAGATAAATTAAAAAAAATTCCGGAGGATTTGAAATCACAGCTTATATTAGCATTTAAATTAAATTCATCGAATATCAGTAGTGTTATTCATCAAATTAATATATTTAAAAAAGAATTCTTCGCATTTCTTATAGATAATAGTGAAGGACATGGAAATAGGTTAGATATAAACCTCGTTAAAGAGTTATTAATAAATACTAATAATAAAAAGATAATCATTGCTGGGGGGATTAGCATAGAAAATGTTGAGGAAATAATTAAAAATGTAAAACCCTTCGGAATTGATGTGAGTAGTTCTTTGGAATCGAAAAAGGGAATAAAGGATTCATCAAAAATTAAAAATTTTTTAAAAAAAATAGAAAAAGTAAATAAAAATATTAAAGAGTGATTAAAATTGAATTATATAGGAAAATATCCTGATAAAAATGGAAAATTTGGAGAGTTTGGTGGTATTTTTGCGCCTGAAATACTCATGCCCGCTCTCTCTGAATTAAAAAAGGCATATGATAATTATTTATCCGATGAGTTATTCCTTGAAGAATTCCATCATATTCTCAAAGATTATAGCGGAAGGCCAACGCCTTTATACTATGCCAAAAGATTAAGTGAAGATATTGGATGTAAAGTTTATCTAAAAAGAGAAGACTTAAATCATGGAGGCGCTCATAAAATTAATAATGTAATGGGTCAAGCCCTTCTTGCAAAAAAAATGGGGAAAACCAAATTAGTAGCAGAAACCGGGGCTGGACAACATGGTTTTGCAACAGCAATCGCCGGGGCTTACTTTGGAATGCCCACCAAGGTTTTTATGGGAGAAGTAGATATAAAACGACAATCTTATAATGTATATAGGATGCAACTGTTAGGTACTGAGGTAATTCCTGTACATTCTGGTTCAAAAACATTAAAAGACGCAATAAATGAAAGTATGCGATATTGGATAACAAATCTTCAAGACACACATTATTTAATTGGAAGTGTGGTTGGTCCTCATCCCTATCCTTTACTAGTGAGGGAATTTCAACGTGTAATTGGAAAGGAAATTAAGGAACAAATCTTAGATTTTGAAGATAGAATGCCAAATGCAATAATTGCATGTGTTGGGGGTGGTAGTAACGCTATTGGAGCATTCTATGACTTCATTGATGAAGAGGATGTTCAATTAATCGGTGTAGAAGCCGCAGGCGAAGGAAAAGAAACTAAA
>SDNL01000111.1 GCA_004524365.1 Promethearchaeota archaeon
AAGCGGATAAATTTTTTATAAATCTACTGGAAATGGAAAAGACACGGGATTTCGATGTAGATGCCGAAAAAATAAAACAATTTTTCGGTGTAAATTCGGAGCAACATCTGATTCGATATGAAAGCAAAGATGTAGCTGCTGAGGTCTTCATAAATAAGGTAAAAAATCATGCTGATAATATATTTTCTCATGTATGCCTAATAGTGGAGAATAGAGATGAATTAGTTAATAAAGCGGAGGCACTTGGATTTAAAACCATCAAAGTCCCCAGAAAGGATAGCGATTCATATTACCTTTTTTTAAATGATGGATTTGGTAATATATATGAAATCAAATAGCAGAATTATCTTAATATAGAGTGGAGATTTAATATTAAATTATAAAACTATTTTATTTTATTTCATTTTATTTTATTATTTTTGAGAAAAAAAATATCAATTAAAGATCATTTGAATAGAAATGTGAGAAAAGAAATAAAATATAATTAAGATTCTAAGGATTAAAGAAGTTCTTTTGCTTTTTTAATAATTTCTTTATGGTCAAAAGCCAATTTTAATGAGTCTATTTCATCTAAATCTACTATATCTAAATCTTGTGCATCATCTTTAGCTTGTGGTTTTTCATTTTTTGTTTTTGGTTTACATAAATATGCGATGGTGACTACATGACCTCTAGGATCTCGATTAGGCTTGGAAAATACCCCAACCAATTTTGTAATCTTAATATTAATATTAGTCTCTTCTTTTGCTTCTCTAATGCATGCGTTCTCGACAGTCTCTCCGATATCTACAAAACCACCTGGTAAAGCATATTCTCCTTTAAAGGGAGGATTTTTTCTTCTAATTAGAACAATTTTATTAGGTTTAAAGACGATTATAGAATCCACTGTCAAGAGAGGGGTTTCTGGTTTCGGCATAAATATAAATATCTCTTATATTGTAATTATTTATAATTATACTAACATTTGAAATTATATTAAATTAGCCTTATTTAAAAATTGTTTTTCTTCCAAGAATAAAGGATGTTATATTAAGGAAGACAAAATTGAATGAAGGAATAAGAATTCGCAAAAGATATCCTATTGGGACTGAATCTCAATCCGATACCTTCTAAAGCTCATTTCTCTTTGATAGAAAATTATTTTTTTTTTTGAAATAATGAATCTATTTTTTCCTAATTATATAATAAAAATAGATTATTTTAATTTTATCTATATAAAATGTTAGAATTATATACTACTATATATGTTATAAAAAACTTACTTTTCTATGAGGATTTTTTGGAAGTATTCTTTTATTTTTTTAATATCAAAGTCCTTATTTGAGATAAGTCCTTGCCCATATACTGGTGACCCTCCGCCATTTCCATTGAAATGTTCTACTCCCTTCTTAATTATATTTCCAAGGTGAATCTCAAAATTCTTAGAGGCTTGGGGGTCGATCATACCCATTACTAGGAAACCTTTCTCTGTTTGATTGATTAAGATAGAAATAACATTTTCCGACTCATCAATGATATTTTGGTTAACATTCTTCAAATCTTCTTGAGATAGATTTTCAAATTCTTTGATAACAATTGAAATATTATTATGTTCTAATGCTTCTGTAAGAAGGGATTCGGTGAATTCTTCGCTTAATAATTTCTTCATTTTATTTAACTTATCTTTGCCTTCAATCCATTCATTATAGAATTGTTTAACTTTGGATGAAATTTGTTCTTTTTTAATATTTAAGAAGTTTGAAAGTTCTGTTAAAATATCACCAGAAAATGTTTTTTTGGAAGTAAGTTTTAATGCATCTTTATCTATTTTTCCAGTTGCTAATGATTTATTAATACTTTTCCACTTTTCAAATAATTCCTTTACTCGATCGACAATTTCTTCTTGTCTTACATCTAAAAAGTTAGTTAATTCATCTAAAATTCTTTCATTTCGCTCTTTAATACGTTTAGATGCTGGTCCCGCGGTATAAATTAATCTTACAACCCCATCTTGGATTTTTTGAGATTTTAAAATGTTAATATGACCCGTTTCGGAGGTATTATTTAAATGAGTGCCGCCACACGCCTCAACATCTATATTTGGAATTTCTACAATTCTGATTCTACTACCAGGAACCGCACCCCCTTGGTAAATATCCATTCCATATTTATGCTCAGCTTTGGACCGAGGTAAAAATGTAAGGTTGATATCAATCCCTTCTTGGACGATTTCATTCGCTCTCTTTTCTATTTTCTTAATAGTTTTAGTATCTAATTGTTCATAGTGAGTGATGTCCAAGTGAGATTCTTCAAGGGTTTTCTTCGCACCCGCCTGGTTTATATGTGAGCCCAATATATCACGAGCTGCGGCATTAACAATATGAGTGGCAGTATGATGTTGAGATAATTGTATTCTCCAATCTTTATCAACTTCTACTATTACGGTATCTCCTTCCTCAAATTTTGGGAGATCTGCTAATATATGAATAATATATTTGCCTTGCTTAATTACTTCTTCAAATTTCTGCCCATTTATGGTCCCTATATCATGTAATTGACCTCCTGAAGTCGGATAAGCAACTGTTTTATCTAAAATAATCTTTTTTCCTATAATCTTAAGTACCTTTGCTTCTGTTTCCATATTGAGGTAATTATCGTAATAAAGAGCCTCTGTTTCGGGTAAATTATCCAAATCTAATTTATGTTCTTTTTTTGTTGCATATTTTTGTTCCGTTTGTTCATGTCGCTGCACAACTAAGTTGTAAAAATTATCCGGAACTTTTACATCAACTCCTTGTTCCTTTGCAGCAGTTTTTACCATATCTGGGCTGATACCGTTAGAATCATACATTTCAATTAAAGTTTCTGTATCTATTGTGCCTTTTTTAAGTTGTTTATTAAGAATTTTTCTTGCTTTCTGTTTTGTTTTATAGTATTTCTCCCTTTCAACATCTAAGATTTTTCGAATTTCATCAAGATTTTCTGAAACCTCTGGAAATTGTTCTTTTAATTCTTCTGCATGCCATTCACAAACATCGGCCATATCAATATCCCAATTAAATTTATCAATAAATCCCATGGCACGGCGAAAAATAACCCTTAAGTTATAACCTCCTCCCACATTAGAAGGTAATTTTCCATCGTGAATTGCAAAAAGAAGTGTTCGTGTATGCTCTGCAATTGAATATAGTCCAGTCATGGGTAAAATAATATTCCGCAATTCTCCAACCTCCTTATTTAATTCATTAGAAACTCTCAGCCAAGCCTTATCCATATCCTCAACCTCATCAATATTTAAATATGCGGAGTATTTGGAGAAATCATTATAGAGGTCAAGATCAAGATTTATTTGGGTAATTTCACGCAATTTTGAAAGTACTCCTGGGAAGATTGCTTCATACATATTCGGCGTACCTTGGGAGAACCATGCCACTCGTTCTTGACCCAACCCCATATCTAGAACTTTTAATTTCAGTTCTTTCGGCCCTCCAGGAGTTTGTTCGAACATAGTATAAACTTGATTAAAAAGTTCAACTCCCCGACTGAAAAATTCAAGTGAACATCCAAACGAACCTCCTCCTGCCCATGAATCCTCATGAATGGTTATTTCTGCTTTTGATAACCCCACCCCATCAGTGATAAAATCATGCATATCCATGAAAAGTTGACCTTGATCCCATTCTTCTGGGGAGACGAAGGTATGCTGACCAATCATAACAAATCCGGTGCAGTGCGAGCCGGTAATTCCTACATTCTCGATATCATTAAACCGTAGGCAGAATTGGGGAATAATTAGCTTCTTAGCTGGAGGCTTCTCTTGTCCAGTAATCACGAATGGTTGAAATGCTGAGATTGAGGCGATTGTAAACTCTGATGTTGGATTCCAGCGCGCAACACATGGATAACGTTTTATAGGCTTGTAGCTCCTAGGTTCTAAAATTTCAACAATTTTATTCCATACATCTATATATGATAATCTTTTAGTAGAAGGATCATCAACTACAACATGAAATCCTCCCGAACACCCCGGATCACCGCATACATTCCTATTCTTGTGGATTGTCCAAAAATATGTCCCACAGTTTTCGCATTGCTTTCTCATATAACCTAAATGTTTTAACTCCTTGGTTGGAAAGTAGGTATCTGGGTTTTTTGAAGCAATCTTCTTAAATACTGATTTTAGTTCCTTATCAGTCTGACAATCTTTAAGTAGCTCAATCTCATTTTCAGAAAGCATTTTAGATCGATTCAAATCAAGAATTACTATTAAATTTAATTTAAAAAGTATAAGATATCCTAAAACTTTTACTTTACGGTTAGCAAAAATAAGTGATAATAGAGAGATAGATTATATAATTTAATAGATCTATTAATCTATTAGATTCCCATCATAGAAATATGATAACTTAATTTATAATCCTTCCTATCTAAATGTCTAAAACTTGAAATCGTGAATATCCTTCTTTTACGAAGTCATAATCCAATAGTTCAATTTTTTCAGGGATTATTTTCAATATAAGTTTTCGTTTTCCACGGACAATACGTTGGGCATTCTTAAAGCCTTCTTCTCCTTGGGTCATAAAAATTAATCGATCGTTCCCTGTGGCAGTTATTTGCATTCCCTGTATTTTTCCTGTATCCAACGGAGTATAAATCCCGATACTTATATGGGGATTAGCTTTAATATTGTCGACTTTTCGACCAGGGGTGGGACCAACATATATATTATAATTAGGGAAATCTTTCTCCATATAAAAATCCATTGGTGTTGCCCTCGGAACACCCTCTTTATTGCTCGTGCAGAGCACAAGTATCTTTCGGTTTTTTAAAAAGGAGCGTATTTCCTTTTCTAAAAGATCCTTTGGCATTTCTTTTTTCATAATTATATCAGGTGAATAAATTAAGAAGAGAATTAAAAGATAGATATTTAGAATATTTTAAAGGATAAAACTACGGAAAAAGGTTGAATATTGAATAAAAAGAAGAATAATTAATATTATTTTTTCATTAAAGCTTTAAATTCAACATCATTGTTTTCTAATGAAGCCTTCACATATGGGGAAACCGGACCCCTTCCAAGTGCTAAAATGCGAATCTTTTCTCCGATGCTTGGGTCCATTGTAGTACCAACCTTTAGTTGAGTATTAGAGGGGAGTTCATTTGAGATGGATGAGACTACATTATCCAATTTAGAAAGAGATAATTTGTGATTACCTTTTACAGAAATTAAGCATTTATCGACTTGATTAGCATCTAATTCCAATAAAGGATTATGAATAGCCAATTTGGATTTCTTTTCTAAATCAGACATATTTCCAAGTGATTCGGTGATTCCTATCAATCCAGAAGGATATTTTCCCTGTTTTTCAAACACTCTTTTAACATCAGCAAAATCAATATTAATTAGTCCACAATTATTAATCAAACTCACTACTTCTTTAATAGATCGTATTAAAATTTCGTCCATAATTTTAAAACCCGTTAATATAGGTATATTTGGGGCAATCTTAACCAAATTATTGTTGGGAAGCGTAATAATAGAATCAGATGCTTGAGCGAGATTGTTTAACCCCACCATAGCTCTTTCTGTTCTTTCAGGACCTTCAGAAGTAAAGGGGACCGTGCAAAATGAGACAACAATTGAGCCGCTCTTTTTTGCTTCTCTAGCAATAATCGGTGCTGCTCCAGTACCAGTTCCACCCCCTAAACCGCATGTAATAAATATGATATCAGAATCTAAGGAATTGATTAACCGTTTAGCATCTTCCTCAGCTGCTTCTTTCCCAATTTCTGGATCGTTTCCTGAACCCAAACCATTACATGTATCTTTTCCGATTAAAATTTTTTTATCCGAATTCGAATAATATAAATCATGTGCATCTGTATTTATTGATAAAGTCTCTGTATTATCTAAGTCAAATTCATGTAGTCTCGAAACAGTATTATTTCCGGCACCTCCAACTCCAACAATAGTTGATTTTATCTTTAAAACATCCAATAGGTCTTTTAAATAATCTTCTGTATCGTAATTTTTATGTGTATTTCCCATATTATTACTTCCATCAGTAAGTTGTTTAAACCGTGATCGAACTGAAGAATCGATTCTCAGATTATTAGGGAGTAATTCGGCTTTATTTTTATTGTTGAGAGAGTCCATTATCGTGATATACTTTTGAATTAATTATATTCTATATTATCAATATCTTCTTAGGATAATATCTTATTGTAATACCCTTGTAATATATCATGATTTCTTAATTAATTTAGAAGAAGTAGTTGATAAAATTTTTTAACGAAATTGCGAAAGAAGTCCCCTCCCTTTATTTAGGAAGGGGATGAATTTCGCACAGTATACACACATTTTTGCTCTTTTGAGATGCGAGAAAACTTACTCCCTTAAGTGTGAGATAAATCGCATACTACGTTTTACTAATTGAGGGGACTCCTTGCTTTTAAATACGTGGGTTCCCATATAGTAACCAATGAAAGGTGAATAGGAAGTGCAATTAAGTCAAAAAATTCGGATCTATCCCACGGAGGAGCAATTACAGGTATTATGGGATGTATCGGAAAAATGCCGTTTGATGTACAATTTCGCCCTTTCGGAACGCATTGAAAATTGGAAAGAA
>SDNL01000112.1 GCA_004524365.1 Promethearchaeota archaeon
ATGAAAATAAAAAGAACAAAAATCAAAACGACAAGTAAAATAAAATCAAAACCACGTCTATAATCCCTTAAAAAGTATATTAAATAAACCCAAATATAAGTTATGAGTAATATCATAGTTATTAATGAATGTATAAAAATTGAACTAATGAAAAGCATAATTATTATGAAATAATAGAGTGACATGTTCTTCTTCGTATCTCTAAAGGTAACATATTTTTTTTCTAACAATTTTTCAACACGGAGATATAGTATATAAAAAATAAACATCATTTGGCAAATAACTAAACTTGTGGGCCAAAATTCGTTTAATATTCTTATAAGGAAAACTGAACCACTTTCTATGAAAAAAACACCGAAAATTGCTATACTCTTATTCTTAAAAACTTTTTTTACGAAAACATAAATAATTACTGAGAAGAGAGGAATAGAATAAAAAATATAGTATTTTGGTAAAATTATAAAATCTAATCCGGAAAAATAATGAAAAACTACTCCAAATATATGTACTCCCATGGAGCCATAATAATTTTCCAATGGTAAATAATTATTTGTACTGATTATCTTTACTAAAGTTATATGATGCCACGCGTCAAGAGCAGAAAATGTGCTAAATACAACTAAAAATAAAAAACCAAGCAGACATAAAAAAATGATCAAAAAAATTGAATTAATATTAGTTTTAAAAAACCATTTTAAAGAGGACTTCATTGAGAAATCTTGATAATTAAGAATTTCCTTATATTCTCGGTTCTCTTTTATTTTTCCTAAATAAATCGTTCTCAGTTTAATCAAAATGAAAATTAAAATAAGAAAAACATAAAAAATTGCTACACTTAAAAAGAAATAAAATGAGTTTAATGGTAAACCTATAAAATATCCAATATATCCACTTAGAATGTAAAATGATAAATTCGTCACAAATGTAAATCCACATTTCTCCAAAATATTTAAATGGTTCAGTTCTAAAATAAGGAAATATAAAGGATAACTAGGTAAAAATAATAATACAATAATAGAATTGAGAAAAAGTGATGCTGAAAAGAAAGAGTTAAAAACAGGGAATTGGGCAAGATCAAAAAGCTCCTCGAGGTTTGTAAGATGAAGTAATAGAAAGAATAGGGAAATCAGTAGGAATAAGGAAAAGAGATATTTTCTCTTCTTTTTACAGAAAAAAAACAAATTCCAAGCTATTTTATTAGAATTTAACATAATATTTTGGCTTAATCTTTTATATTAACGGAGATTATTAATTTGCCAATTATAGGTTCTTTTTAATCCTTCATCTATATTAATTTCAGGGAAATAATCTAAAATCTTTTTAGCCTTGCTTATATCTGAATGAGTTATTTCAACATCACCTTTTTTCTTACTAACATATTTAATTTTCTTAGATTTTCCCACTATTTTATACATTTTATCAACTAATTTATTCACAGAAATTGGGCTTGAGCAACCTAAATTAAAGACCTCTCCATTTGCCTTCTTTTTTTCTGCGGAAAGAATTAACCCATTCAAGATATCCGAAATATAAGTAAAATCTCTTATTTGTTCTCCGTCTCCATAAATCAAAATTTCCTCATTATGAATCATCTTATCAAAAAATTTCCTAATTGCCATATCAGGACGCCCTCGAGGACCATACACCGTATAAAATCTATGGGTAATTACTGGGAGGCTATATTCACGATAGTAATAATCCGCATAAATCTCACCCGTAAGTTTTGAAACCGCATAAGGAGAAATTGGATTTTTTGGATGATTTTCATCTACAGGTGTATACTCTGGATTTCCATACACCGAAGATGAGGACGCATAAATTATCTTACTAACCTCATTTTTCATAGCATATTCAAATATTTTTATTGTACTCGTAATATTATTATGAGAAACCTCAGCAGCATTTTCTATAGAATACCTAACTCCCGGCTGGGCAGCAAGATGGAAAATTATATCAATCCTATCTTTTATTTGGTCATAAGTAGAGTCTTTTACAAGATTTCCTTGAATTAATTTATAATCTTCATCTTTTTTGTAATTCTTTGTTAAATCATTGAATTGTTCCTCCTTGCCTTTATAATAATCATTGAAATTATCGATAACAATGAGATAATTATTGAATTTTATCAATTCCTCAAATAAATTGGATCCAATAAATCCTGCTCCGCCTGTTATTAAAATATTCTTATTCTTAATCATTTTCAGATTTTACGATATTTATAGTAATTAGAAAATTCTTTAAATAATTATATTTCGTATTTATAGATGAGAAATAAAATTTTCTAAATCTTTTTAATATTTTAACTTGAATTTGACGGTATAAGATATATCTTCATAAATTGTACAACTAAAAATTAAAGAAGTTAAAAAATTTTAGATAATTTAATTTAAATTTCTGATTTTGAATTACTAAAATGAGATAAATTTTTTAATTAAAATTATCATTTGATTAAATATAAAAGGCATAAAAATTATTTTATTATTAAAAAACCTTAAGATTTTTAATAAAATTCTAGGATACCTAAATTGAAATCATTAACTATAAAAGAAGAAACAAACTCATATTTCCCTTCTAAAAATATTATCGAAGAATCTAGTGTAAATCCAAAGTTCGAAAAATTATATTCTTACCTTAATAATTTAGATACAAAAACTATACCTTTAATTTCTATTATTCTGCCTTTATATAATGAAGAAAAAACAATCAAAACAATATTAGAAAATCTTCCTCATCATCATTTAATTGAAATCATTGTTGTTGATGATCATTCAGAAGATAATAGTTTAAAGGAAATTAGACAGGCAAATTTGCCAAGAAAAATTAAAATAATTAAACATAATCAAAATATGGGATACGGTGGAGCTTTATTAACTGGGATTAAAAATGCCATGGGAAAGATAATAGTTACAATGGATTCAGACGGACAACATAGTTCGGATGACATTTTCAATTTAGTGAAACCTATCGTAGAAGGAGATGCAGATCTATCAATTGGATCTCGTTATCTAGGAAAATATTTCTATAAATTGCCGATTACTACCAGATTTGGAGAATCATTACTCGAAAAACTTCTACAAATCCTCTTTAATATAAAAATTAAGAATAATCAAAACGGATTTCGGGCATTTGATAGAAAAATAAATTATCTCTTTACGAATATGAATTATTATGGTTATGCTTTTTGCACAGAATTGATTATCAAAACAAAATTAGAGGGATACAGAATAAAAGAATGTCCCATTAAAGTATATGATCGCAAATATGGAACGTCTAATATTATCTTAAGAAAATTAGCATTACGCATTTCTACTTGCATCTTTCAATATTTTTTAATTAAGCACCTTCCATTAAATAAGAATAATGAAGATTTATTTATTTTCAAGGTTCTAAAAAAAATTTTATCTTATATTTGAATTTAATTTCCACTTTCTTTCAAATTCATTAATTCGAAAATTAGTTTAAAACTTATTTGATAATTAACTCTTATTAAATAAATTAATAATTATTTTTTTCCATTTATTTGCTACTTTTCTAATGTCATGGTTTACTTTAGCATATTTATGACAGTTTTTCGATATTTCTTGATATTCTTTCACATGTTCTAAAAGATACTTTATTTTTTCTTTTAATTTGTAATAATTATCATTACATGAAAACCCTATCCGATTTTTTATTAAAACATTATCCGGATCCACTTTAAGGCTTATGATCGGGGTTCCATTTTTGACTGCTTGAATAAATGTGTTAGGAAAACCCTCTTTTAGAGAAGTATTAATAAAAATCTTAGCTGATTTAAAATATTGGTTAATTTTATTAAAGGGAACATAATCAATAAATTCTAAGTTTGAGATTTTTTTTGCTTTATCTTTTATACTCTGAAATAAGACTTTTTCATAAGATAAAGGACATATCATAATAAAGTGTTCGTTTGGAAAATCTTTAGCTAATGATAAAAAAATATTTGGTCTTTTTAAAGCAATCGCTCGTCCTACCCATAAGATATATTCTTTATCAATATTTTGAAAATTATCGATGTTATATCCACTTTTAATTAATGTTATTTTTTGAATATTTAAATTTCGCTCTTTCAATAATTTGATCTGGTCTTTTCTTTGAGCTATAACATGATTACTATTTTCTATACCAAATTTATAGAAAATTTGCTTAAACATTTCATTTTTTTTCATAATTAAATCATTAATACCCGCTATTGAAAAGATAAAATTTTTTCGAAACAATTTACAATAAATTGCAATTAATCCTGTAGGAATCGCCCCTCCTCGCTGAATAACAATATCCGGATTTATTTTTATTAAAGCTAAAAACAAGTTAATAACACCAATTATTACATTAAAAATATTTCGTTTTATCGGTAGAACCAGGTGCATATCTATGCTTCCATATTTTTCTTTCCGGAATAACCCATAATTGCTATCTCCCATTATAACATGAACTTCAAACAGATCCTCTTTACTTAACTCCTTAGATAATAAAAATAATTGAACCTCAGCTCCTCCGAATACTATTTTACTTTTAGGATTATATAGAGAATAGGAAAAATGAGAGAATAAACAAATTTTTATTTTTCTAGACAAGGTTCTATTTATATTTCTTCTTTTAAGATAAATAAAAAAATCATATTTATTAATTAAATTTTAAGTGCAAACACAATCTAAAACGAGGGGTTATTAAATATCGAAAAAAACTTATTCTATCTTTACTCTTTTTATATTATGATTATTTAATAATTTCTCTGATATAATATGAATATATTAATTATTTGCCATTTTTTTCCTCCACATAAAGGAGGAGTTGAAACAGCTGCTTATAACACTGTGAAAGAACTCTCGAAATTAGGTCATAATGTGGCTGTACTAACGAGTAGAGAAAGAATTAATATAAGTAATCTGGAGAAATTTCAAAATTTTAAAATATTCAGATATAAATCATATTATCTCCCTGAGATAAGACATTTACCTCAAAGTTCTAATTTGGGTTTAGTTCCAAAAGCTCTATTAAATTTGCCTAAAATTATCAGAAAATATAAAATAGATATTATTCATTTGGAGGGAAGATTATTTCCTATCTCTTTATTTAGTGCATTAATGAATCTCATAGTTTTTAAAAGACCAATGTTTCTAACAATCCAAGGAAGGTTAAGAGGAGGATTTACAAATTATATTGAATATTTCTTTGATTTATTTGTAACCAAATTAGTATATACTAAATTAAATAAGATCATATGTGTAAGTGAATCCCTAAAAATATACCTGAATAAATTAGGAAAAATTAGAGAAAGATTAATAGTAATACCTAATGGTGTAGATATTCATTTATTTAAAAAAGTTGATTCCGCAAACTTTCTTGATAAATATCTTGATAAAGATAAAAATGTTAAAAAAGTAATTTTTGTTGGTCGATTAGATCATCAAAAAGGCGTACAATACTTAATCAAAGCAATACCATTAATTTTAAAAAGATATAAAAAGGTTCATTTCTTTATTCTGGGCAATGGCAATCTAGAGCCACAACTTAAACAGCTTTCAAAAAATTTAAATGTCCAATCAAATCTTGAATTTATAAACATGATTCCATTGGATAAAATGCCCGAATTTTACTCCTCAGCAGATATTTTTTGTTTACCATCACTTTATGAAGGATTCCCTTTAAGTATCGCTGAAGCTTTATCTATTGGATTAATAATTGTAGCATCTAACGTTGAAGGAATTCCTGAAGCTATTACTGAAAATGAGAATGGATTTCTATTTGAACCCAGAAATGTTGAACAACTCTCACAAAAATTAATTAAAGCTTTAACTCTGAACCAAGAACAAATTAACAAGATTACTCAAAATAATAGAAAACTTGCTAGAAAAGAATATTCTTGGGAAATTATTACTAAAAAAATTGAAAAACTCTATAAAGATTCTTTATATGAAGATCATAACCTAAAATAAGAATATCTTTAATTAATTCATGAATGTATTAAGAATAAGTACAAGAATTTATCCTGGCAAATCAGGTCCAGCAAAACAAGCATATCTCTTGTCAAAATTCTTATCGAAAAATAAAAATTTTAAAAATAAAATAATAAACATAGCATGCAATCCTTATGATTATCCAGTTAATGAAAAAATAATTAATAGAAATTTTAAGATATATTACTTGCCTCTCAAGGCTCCTGGTATTAATGCGGGAACGCTAAAATTAATTAAATTCTTTTTTCAATTTTTTATTTTAGCTTTAGTTAAATCCTTCATTATAATAAAAAAAGAAAATATCAATATTATTCATTCTCACTCTCCAGCACCTTCAGGGTTTATCGCTTATATTATAAAATTATTTTTTAAAATTCCATATGTTTATACTATCCATGGAGTAGAGAAAATAATTAACATCATTCATATCTTAGACTTCAAATTAACTATTAAGAGTTCAGATAAAACATTGGTTGTAAGTAGAACATTAAAAAAGCATCTTGAAAAACAATTAAAATTGAAAAATTTAAAATGGTTTCCCAACGGAGTTAATATTAAAAATTATTTTCATGTCAAAAATGATAATGAAAA
>SDNL01000113.1 GCA_004524365.1 Promethearchaeota archaeon
CACCCTATAATTCAGTGGTCCATCTCAGGCAGAAATCGCTATAATCTACGTATTGCGCAACAAGAGCATAATTTAAAGAAATTAAAAAAATACATTCATAATGGGTGGGGATTGGGCTCATTGAGTTTTTTTACTACACCTTTCCTAAAAACACTTATTCCATCTGTACTGAAAAACCCACATGTAATTACGGATTGGATTAAAATGTCCTTTCGGTATTATCAAAATTGGCTCCATCAAAGCTATGATTATTCCAAGAAACATTTAAAAAGGCAAAACTCATCAATTAAACTTCGAAAAAGGGAGCAGCAATTCCTATGTTGGATGCGATTTATTGATGTAGGGGTTATGGCGTTAATAAAAATGAGAAGATTATTCAAATTTATTGTGATTCCACTCTCAGATTCAATAAATAGATTTCTAGAAACATTTTTACCGTTATTTGAGCCAATTTATTCTATTATGATTCGATTAACAAGCCCTCTAACGGAAAAGATGAATAAAAAATTGATTAAGTTTACAGAAGTGGCAAATCCTTTGATATTTAGCACAAAAGACGGAGGTAAAAATATTCATGGTTAGAACATCGAAAAAATTCCCAGGAGTCGAATGGATTGAGGGAAGAGGGGAATATATTAAAATTAATCATAATAAATGTACTGGTTGTGCATATTGCGTAAATGTATGCCTTGCAGGATGTTTTAAAATTACTAAAAAGAAAGCAGAAATAGTTAATTTAGATGAATGTATGGAGTGTGGTTCTTGTTGGTATATTTGTCCTGAAGAAGCGATTCAATTCTTCTGGCCAAAGGGAGGAACCGGTTATAAAAGTGATTGGGGTTAAAAGATAAATAAAAAAGGATAAGAAAGATAAAAATAAAAATAAAGATTAGAATGGCTTCTTAACTAAAGGCGACTCTGGATAAAGCGACTGCAATACCACTAACCACAGATCCGAGAGAGGATAATTTCTTGAGATATGATTTAATATCGGTTTTTACTTTGACTACTCTGGTTTCTCCTTCGATAATCTCTCCTTCGTTATTTTCGAGAAAAATTTGTATGGTCTTTTCTCCTTTTTGTATTGGTTCTAATGTAAGCCATGCGGTATCTCCATTCTCTAGCATACTTGATAAGGTGCTTACAATATCTTCTTTACCATCAGATATTAGCGGGATATCATGATTTGGAATTTTAAACTCCCCCCTTCCTTCCACTTCAATATTTAGTGATAATTTCTTGGGTTCAAAACCAGGGGCATTGACTCTTACTGTATAATTTCTCGAATCGTCGGAATTATTATAAAGATAGACCATCAAATTTAATTCTGAATTTAGAGTAACCGTTTCTTGGCATGAGGTGTCGCAATAGATTGGATCTTTGGCGATTCGCTCTATATTATCTGCTAACTCCAGTTGTAATCTGTCCATAAGCGTAAAAAATCCAGAGTTATACTTCTTGATAAATTTAAAGAGATTAAAGATGTCTTTTCTTGAGAAGCACCAAGAATTTTCGATTAATACTCCTTCTTTTAAATCGAAGATATCTGAATCTGTATCAATCACTTCCCCAAGTTCTTTTTTGAATTGCTCTTCACTTAAAATTTCTTGATAATGAAGATAATATAAGAATAGTATTCGCTCAATGGCAAAGGTAATTGGAAATTCATCTTTTTCTTGTTTGGCAATTTGTTGTTTAAACTTTGAAGTCAGAATGGATTTAAGATTCATTTGATATTCATCCCACTTAAGGTATGAAATTGGATCGAGGTGATTAGAGAACACTTCTGAAAAATAATTATCTAAGAAGATTTGATGAATGTACGGCTTAAAAAAGTCTTGAAGTCCGTTGACATCGGTTATATTAAGATTTAGACTTCTAATAGCCAATGCTAATCCGACTCCTACCAACGAACTTGGCATCGCGACGAATCCTAAATCCTTATTACCAATCAATAGCATAGAGAGAAATAGGATAACAGAGAAGATACAAACTATAGAAGTTAAATCCATAATTTTAAGAACGCGTTTGACATTATCGTATAAAAGTTCAAATCCATCTAAACTTTCAATTGGCCGACCCCTTTTTTTCTCAAATTTGAGGCGATATTTTAAGGATTGTTTGGTCTTTAAAGAACTGATAAGTAATATGATTGAATTCAAGAAATATATCACAAGGATAATCAAATATATAATGGTTAGAACTTGATATGAGGGTGGTTGTTCAACAAATTTAGTTGCATTTGGGACCTCATTAACCCAAAGGAGATTCATAATTGTGATAATAACCAATAAAATCGGCAGTCCCAATAATATCCATTTACCAACATAGACGACGTATTTAGTTAAGCGACCTTGAGCTTTCTCGTATTTTAATACTTTTGCTAAAAGTTCTTTGTTTTCAGATTCCATTTTTTTTAAAAGTAGTTATTTTTGTTTGATCTAAGTTATTTAAAACCAATATAATATAAAAAAATTTATGAATATGAATATGAATTAAAAAAGAAAATAAAAATTAAAAAAGAGTTTTGTTTACTCCTTTATCCCTAATTCAATCAACTTTTCCGATGATGGTCTACCTGTATCCCAATCCCAGCTACGCTCTTTATAATATCGTTTTAAAGCTTTCTCCAAATCGGTTTCAACTCCCGCTGTTTTTCCAGAGGATAATACCTTAGTTAAATGATCGGGTAGACTATCATCTTTTCGACTGATTCCTAGATTACACGAAATTACTCGTTTGAGATTTGTAATTCGTTCACCCACTTGCAATAATGATTTTTTGTCATATCCAAAATTCGTAGCAGCATTTATAAATTCGATAATATGGTTTAAAGGCGGGTTCCGAAAATTACAATTAACTGCAGAATCATCTACAGCTCGTAGGTCTTGTAATGCAATCACGCCCTTTTCTCTTCTCTGGATTGAATGGTAATCGCCTGATTTGATTCGTAATCGTGGATATGAAACATTACCCAGTTCGACGTTAAACCAATCACATTTTTCATGATTTGCGCCTACACAACACGTTACATAACTTAAAGCTTGCCCTTCAAATGCTCTAGGATCATGCATAGGCATTTCAAGCCCTTTAATATGGCTAGCTAGACCAGGATCAACTTCAAGTTTTTCAGCCATTATTTTGACTCCTTGAGCTAATAGATCTCCAATCCCCTCTCGGAGAGCAATCATTTCAATAACTTTAGGAACCAATTCCGTATTGCCCCACTTAAGTTCATCAACAGAAATAGTTTTTAGATTTTGCTTTATATTTTCAAGACCTATATTATTTTCGACTAGATATATCAAGAATGAGAGGCATACACCCGAGGAAATGGTGTCAATCCCAAATTTGTTGCATAAATGATGCGCTATTATGGTGGTTTTGGGCTCAAAAATTCCTAGCATCGGACCATACGCCGCCACTGTTTCGTATTCTGGACCATCGACATGAATTTCTTCTCCATTCTCTTCAATAATAGTTTCTTTTCCACATCTTAAAGTACATCCTGCGCATCCATAATCTAATACGGGAAATTGTTCTCTCATCGTCTTTCCCACTAATTTTTCCGCCAAAAATTCATTCTCCGTGAAATAATATGCCGGAGTATCACCGAGTCCCATACCTATATCAAGATACGCATTGGTTCCATATAATTTAAATACATATGGAGTTGCGGTTTCTAAGAAATCACCCAATTTTTCCTTTTCTTCTTCCTTTAAGAGTTCTCTCATTTTTCCACTATCAGCAATTTTGACCCGTTGAGAACCGATTATTGCTATAGCTTTTAAATTTTTAGACCCCATTATTGCTCCTAATCCACATCTTCCTACTGCTCGTCCCTCATCATTCATAATACACGCATATTTTACTAACTTTTCTCCAGCAGGTCCGATTGATGCGATTCTTACGTTTTTTTCTAACTTTTCTCTTAGGAGTTCTTGTGTTTTATATGTATCTTGACCCCATATTTCCGATGCATCTTGAATTTTAATTGATCCATTTTCAATAAATAGATATTTAGGTTCTTTAGCTTTCCCTTGAATTACTAAAGCATCAAATCCACTATTTCGTAAAGAAATACAGAAAAACCCACCTGAAGTACCTTCTCCCCAAATTCCCGTGAGAGGGGATATTGCTGTTACTGAATATCTCCCCGAAGAAGGTCTTAATGTACCCGTAACGGGTCCCGTAGCAAAAATAAGGGGATTAATCTCGGCAAATGGATCTTCTTTTAGAGTCTCATAATCTTTCTGCTCTAATAAATCATATGTAAGTTTTACACTTAATCCAGTTCCACCTAAGTATTGTTTTGCAATATGAGGATCTAAGTCATCAATACTAACCTCTTCAGTGCTTAAATTAATAAATGCGACTTTTTTATTATATCCGATTAATTCTTCATTCATTTTTTTACCTCCGATTAAAAATTAATTCTTTTTCCGTCCCAAGCACATTCAAATATTTTTTTAAAAATATCTTGATCAACGGGGCGATATGAAGTTAAAGATACTGCATCAGTGTTGGCATATTCGGCGAGTAAATCAAGACTATTGAAATATTCTTCCTTTTCGATCCTTGGATTCTTTAATTCCTTTACACATGTGGGACCTTCAACTGAGTGGATAAAATCTTTCACTTTCCCGATAAATTCACTAAATAATTCATCTCTATCCTTCCCCTCAACTTTTATATTAAAAATAGGACATAAATCCTTCCATCTATCTGTGACTTTATATTGAAAATCTATAGAATAGGGCGTAAAAAGACCCACTGAAAGTCCATGGTGTACGTCAAATAATTTTCCAAATGAATGTCCTAGACTGTGATCAATGCCAGCAGTAGTATTTCCAAAACCTAAGCCTGCCATTAAAGACGCCATCTGCATATGGGAAAGTGCTTCAAAATCATTCTTTCCATATTTATAGGCTCTCGGTAAATATTTAACAACCTCTTCAATTGCGGTTTTATTCATAGCATCTGGAAATGGGCTTCCCCAATTAGATACATAGGAGCCCATAGCATGAGCAAATGCATCCAGACCAGTTGCCATTGTTAAAAAAGGTGGCATTTCTTTTACAAAATCCGTATCTAATATAGTAATATCCGCGGGCAATTCTTCATTTAGAACTTCCAATTTCTTTGGAGGATCTCTACTCATATCGGTTAATACCGCAGCTTGAGTAACTTCAGAACCGGTCCCTGATGTAGTAGGGATAGCAATCCAATATTTAACCTTCTGCCGTAAACCTAAAGTGCCAAAAAAGGGTAAAATCATTAAGAGGTTTTCATCGGGTTTTTCATATTTGATCATCAACATTTTAACCGTATCCATAACTGAACCTCCGCCAATTCCAAATATCACCGAGGGTTTAAATTCTCTACATACTTCTGCACCCGTTTCTATGGTTTCTAAAGGAACCTCAGGTTTGGCTCCCGCCCATACTTTATATTCCATATTGATGTGTTCAAGATATTGTATTACTTTCTTTGCATATTTTTGCGTGAAATCATCTGCAACTATTAAGGCTCGCCGATTTTCGGGTTCCAAGGTTGCTTCTAAATAATTTGCAACTTGTAGTAGAGCAACTTTTCCAGAATAAATCCGGGAAGAAAAAATATTCGACATTACTCCACGCAATGCCTTGCCACCCATTAACCCCATCATATCCTTTACTACTTGCATTTCATACCACGCTGGCTGTCCTTTTCTCATTCTTATTATTCACCTATAATCAATATTTGATAATTATGTGTATTTTAGTCAATTTGATTTTAATATATTAAAACGACTTTTAAACTTTTTATAATAAGAAAAGAGGATTTAAGTAATTTATACTTAATGAAGTAATACTATAAGTGAAAATTTTATTAAAATAAAAAAAAATTAGAAATTAGAATTTCTTTAACTATTGGGTTATTAATGATATCGTTCTGTTGTAAATAATAACCATACAAATCCTATTGCAGCTATTATCAAAGCAACAAGGGATATCCAGAAGGAAATTGATGTTAGGAATTGCCCACCAATCAAACCCCATATTTGAGAGATAGAATTGACAACAATAATCGCTAATATTACCAATGCCATTCCGAGCGCCCATTCTTCTTCTCTAAACATTCCGATTCCTGCTATAACTGCAAATACTCCTAACACAAATGCAAGTAATCCCCTTCCTCCAAGTGTCGCGCTCATTGCAGCGCTTACTTCTGATCCAGTATACAACTCTAATGATAATATACCGGCTCCTGCGAGGAACTCCATCACTGCAATAAAAATGTAGAATATTCCCAAGATTATTAAAATTATATTTAATAACTCATTCGAATCTTTTACTTTTTCTTCACTCATTTTTTTTAACCGTTTTTTTATTGAATACTCAATTAAAGAACTTTTTTGCAACTATTTAAATTTTATTTTTTAAATATGTATAAGTTAATTTTTAAAGAATCGTTGATATTTATGACACTAAGAGAGGATTTGAGTGGGAAATTTATCATAATAGATATTTTTTAA
>SDNL01000114.1 GCA_004524365.1 Promethearchaeota archaeon
CTTAATACTCTCCTTATTTAAATATTTTGTTTTGAATAAATTTTAAATTTCTTAAATACAATTCTATTTATGAGATTCAAATAATAAAATAAAAGAGACTATGATAATAAGTATCATTTTTATTTGTCTATGTTTAGCATTTTCAATATTAGGTATTGTATTCCTAATAAGAAAGAGAGATAAATATATTCTTAATCGTTTAGATATTGGACTCATAGTTTTGTATCTTATTAATGAGGCAGTGTATTTTGTGTTTTTTAATGTATCATTAATGAATCTTGATGTTTCTAGGATTTTCTGGAAAATTTCCAATATATTAAGGATCTTTCGCTTATCCTTTTTTAGCTCTATTCATGGATATGTCCTATTTCAAAAAGAATATCGGTTGATTCCTTTATTTCTTTATTCTTGTTTGGGAGGAATGATCGCAAGTTACTTATTGTTTAGTATACCCTTTCAGATACAAGATCTTAATGGAGTAACCTTATTTATTGTAGAAGACCCTTTGTTCTTTCTCTTTATAAATTTATTTAATATAATTATTATTTTTATGTTAGTATTTACCCAATGGATAAAATATTCAATTATAAGTTTCAGAGAGATACGATGGATAATGAATATAATAATTGTTAATATAATAGCGAATATAGTCACGTATATGCTCTTCCTATTAAACCCAAACAATTCATTTATTCGAATTATTTACTCAATAGTATTTATAAATTTTCTTTTAATCGGAATTATTATCATTTTAAAAAGATTTGATCTATTTATCGTTGTTACAAATAAAATTTATGATTTTATTATATTCCATCGCTCAGGGGTATTACTTTTCTCATATAACCTTGCAAAGGATGAGAAGATTGATGAGTCTGTACTAAAGGGCTCCATTTTAATTGGTATCAATCATATTTTGGCGAATTTCGTTGATAAAAAAGATATCTTAAATCTTATTAAAATGAAGAATAGAGAAATAATATTTGAATATAATGAATATGGTTATGCATTACTCACTATAGTTAAACATAAAAGCAAAGTTATCGAAAGAGGAGTTCAATCTTTTATAGAAAAGTTCACTGATAAGAATAAAGACACCCTTAAAAAAATTAGTTCCAATAGTCAGTTAATTGATGTGTCTGAATTTAAAGATACTAAAGAGATAGTTGAAGATTGTTTTAGAGCCTATATTGCTCGATAAAAAATTTATACAAGTAAAGAGGTTTTATTCAAAAATTTGATCGACATAATCGCACTATTGAAATTTATTGGCTTATTAACCACAAGTTCAATTAGTGCGATAACTATTATTTATTTAGTTATTTATCGAAAAAAATATGGGATAATATTCATACCAACCTTCAATGTGATTTTAATTACTTTTATTGGTATATTTTTTCCCACATTATTTCTTTTAGCTACAGAGATTTATATTTCATATCCTATAAATATAATTCTAATAAAGTTAACAATCATCATTGAAGCCTTATCTGTATTTCTTTATGCTTTAGATATTAGTATATTAAGAGAATATGGGGAGATTCAGTTATCTAGTTTTGTTTATTTGGTTTTAATTTTCAGTTTAATTCTCGGAACTTTAATAATGCCCAATTCCATAACAATAGAAATAGTGGATTCTGAGATTAATTATAAATTTGATAATATTATTACACTCTTGATATTTCTTCACAATATTTCTGTAATCTTCTATCTTTGCTATAATTCAATTAAAATAAGATGTATTTCAGGATTTAAGCGATTAAGCAATATATTATTGGGTTTTAGTTTTATTTTATCCCTTTCAATTTCATTATTTTGTCATTATGTTTTGTTAGAACTGATTCTTTTTAGAACTATTTTTATTTTATTATATTGGAGCTCACTACTTCTCAAATGTTTTATGATTTTAAAAAAACCTCAAATGTATGTAAAATTAACTAATGAAATTTATTTTATACAGATTTATCATAAATCTGGAGTAATGCTATATTCATATAATTTTAAGAGAAATCAAAAAAAGGAGGAATCGGGGATCTGGGGGAACATATTAATTGGTCTCAATCATATACTTTCCGAATTTGTTAAGAAGGATGATCAAATCGATGTACTTCAGACAAAAGAAGCAGATATCGTAGTAAGTTATAATAATGAATATGATTTTGCGATAATCTTAAAATCTTTAAATAAGAAAAATCCATATATAGAAACGTGTATCAATCAGCTCATGGAAGATTTTGCGGAAAAATATAAAAATGAATTAGAAGAGATAAAAGATATTAATAAACTTATTAATGTGGTTGATTTTAAGGACACTAAGGAACTAATAGAAAAGAATTTTAAAATATATCTTTAAATCATACTTTTATGAGTTCATAGGACAAATATTGCAATAAGGGGATTATCAAATAAAAAAAAGAAGAAGAGATTTATTTTTACTTCTAAGATATTCCAAATTGCTTTTTGATAAAGTTTGGCAAAAGAAATCCAATATAAAATAGAATAGAACTTGAAATCAAGATTATTCGAGTTAATAATATTAATGGTATAAGAAGTGGAACTGCGGAATCAAGAATCGCACCAACCGCCCACAAAATCCATGCTAATGTAAGAAATTTCCCTTTAAGTTTAATTTCAGGACTTCCGGATTTAATGGATTCGCGAGCAAATAAAATTCCTGTAATCAATAGTACAAGCACAATAAAGAGAAGAAAGATCATTGAAATCGTATTATATTGTACATCAAATATAGAATTTTCATTAAATGATCCAATAGCTTGAACGTCAAAGATAACATTATAAATTAAATAAATATCAAAAAGCCCAGATATCACTGCAATAAGAACGATTAGAACTATTTTATATTTTTGAAGTACCATATCGGTAAAAGCTATAAACCAGATCGTTAGAAAAATCGGAGTTAAAGATAATGCAAACAGAAAATATAGTTCTAAGGATAAAAAATAAGGCGTTGTTAATGCGAGCAGAAAAGAGCATGTCGAACTCCACCACGGATGATAAATCCCAATCCAAATAATACCTATATATATGAAATTCTTATCTTTAAATTTAAAATATTTGCTAATAATTCTAAGTCCCACTAAAAAAGCTACTATTACGGTTATTAAACTTAAAAGTCCAAATATGAAATCAGTAGGTTGTGTAATTGCTATTTTAAATCAACTCTATAGAAAGTTTAATTTAATTTTATTAATAATCTAAAAATTTACATTATTATATAAATATTATTAAATAACTTACTTCGAAAAAATTAATTTTTCTACAATTTCTTTAGACATAGAAATTTAATTATCCTTTTTTTTGATAAATTATCGATTAGAGATTAATTAGGAAAAAATATAGAAGTTCAGAAAGAGATTTGAATTATAATTACCAGTTTTCTTTATTTTTTAGCAGTTTATAAATATATGAGTCAACTAGAGCATCCCATGAGGCAACAATGATGTTTCCGTGAGCCCCTATTGTACCCCAAGATTCTTCTTTATCATACGTTTCTGCTAGGACTCGCACTTTACTGGCAGTTCCAGACTGATTTATTATCCTTACCTTAAAGTCACTAAGCTCTATTTCTTTAATACTCGGATAAAAATACACTAATGCTTTTTTAAGGGCATTGTCAAGTGCGTTAACGGGTCCATTACCTTCGGCTGCTGTATGATACTCTTTTCCCTCAACTTTAACCTTGATAGTCGCTTCTGAGATTAGATTTTCTTTGTACATCTCTGTAAGGACTCGGAAGCCTTCCAATTTAAAAAACTTTTTACGATAATAATTTGGATCATTAATATTCATATCCATACCTTTCATTATTATTTCCAATGATCCTTCCGCCCCTTCGAAAGAATAGCCTTGATTCTCTTTTTCCTTAACCACTTCCAAGATTGCGGCAACTTTTGGATTATCACCAGTTAATGGAATGTTGAATTTCTCTGCCATATGAAGAATAGAACTTTTTCCTGCCAATTCGGATACTTTAATATTTCTATTATTTCCGACTGTCTCTGGATCAATATGTTCGTAGGTTTTTATGTTTTTTAGAATCGCTGAGATATGAACACCGCCCTTATGAGAAAATGCATTCTTCCCTACAAATGGTTGATCAGGTCTTCCAGATAAATTTGCTAATTCATAAACAAACCGTGAGACGTCAGAGAGATTTTTTAAGTTTTCATCTGAAATGAAATTGATTCCATATTTGAGTTTTAATATCGGAATAAGAGTGGTTAAATCAGTATTTCCACAGCGTTCTCCAAATCCATTAATTGTACCTTGAATAAGTTCAGTACCTTCTTGCCAAGCTTCTAAAGCTAAGGCATTTGCTAAGCCCGAATCATTATGTGGATGAATACCTAAAATTGTATCTTCAATTTTTTCTTTCACCTCAACTAATATTTCCTTCAATTCTTCAGGAAGTAATCCCCCATTAGTATCACATAAAACAATCCATGAAGCACCCGCTTTCTCAGCCATCTTAATAGTCTTTAAAGCATATTCCTTATTACTCTTAAATCCATCGAAAAAATGTTCTGCATCATACATCACGTCAATTCCTTGCTTTACCAAATAAGATACGGTATCATATATCATATTAAGATTCTCTTCTAAAGTTGTTTCTAAAGCTTCTTTGACATGTAGATCCCAACTTTTACCAAATATGGTTGCTTGATTTGTTTCCGTATCTAATAGTGCCTTAATGCTTTGATCTTTATCGACTTCAGTATTTTTTCTTCTCGTACTACTAAAGGGAAATATTTTGGTACCTCTAAGATCCATATTATTGAGTTTTTTGAAAAGTTCAATATCTTTTGGATTAGAACCTGGCCAGCCTGCCTCAATCATGGGGATATTAAGATCCGAGACTAAACGCTTTAATATTCTTATCTTATCCTTCATAGAGAAGGCAATACCTGTCTTCTGACATCCTTCTCGGAGTGTAGCATCATAGATAATGACGTTTTCTTTTTCCAATTTTTCTCACATTAATTATTTTGTTTATTTTTTAGCGTTATATAAAGAAATTTTAAACGGGAAAGAAACGATAAAAGAAATATCATCCATAAGAAGGGTTTAAAATTTCTTTTATGAATTAAATAATTCCAATAATCATAATTCGTATAATTGAGCTAATAATTGATCTTAACGGAATTACTTTCTTCATATTATATAATGTAATACTTATAAATTTTTAAAAGTTATCGAGTACTTATAAGTTAGAGAATAAATGAAGACTCTCAAGTATTGCCCCAATTGTGGTCAGGAAATAAAGGGAAAGGAAAATGGCTCATTTCCTGATTCTTGTGAAAATTGTGGTTTAAATTTTAAAGAAAGGGAAAAAAAGATTGAAAAACTTACTAGAAAAGCTCAGCGGAGAGAGGTAAATTATGCTGATTTTTTTCAAAGAGTAACTGCTTTTTTTATCGACTCTATCATTATTAGTAGTTTAACTTGGATAGTAATGTCGCTTATTCATATTCCAATTATAATACAAGATCCTATCGCATTTTATACAAGTTTTTATTATTTCTGGATTGCGATATTTCTCAATTGGGTGATTGGATTCTTTTATTGTTGTCTATTGGAAGCTTATAATAATGGACAAACAATAGGAAAAAAGATTTTACGCATATGTACTTTAGATGAAAATACATTCGAGGTGGGTTCTCCCGAACAGTATGCTATAACAAATTTACTAAAAACATCTCCATTCCTTTTGATAGATTTTATCGTAGGTTTTCTAATTAGTGATCGAGACTCTGATAAAATATTAAGATATCTGCAACATCTTTCGAAAACTGTAGTGATAAAAATCAAATCTTAGTATGAGATCATTTATTAGGACGCGTTATCTTTAAATACTTGAAAAACATACATAATTTAAATAGAAAAAGGTAAAAAAGAATGCCTAAACAACTTGAAACCCATGATGAATGGGCTGAAGATTGGAAGCATATAGTTAGGATATTTGAATTAATAGAAGAATTGAAAGATCAATTCGAGGAACTAGATGTTTCATATTTACATGAACTCGAACAAAAGGTCTTACTTCTAAATCTGGAAAAATACGTATGGTCCTTACAAAACTATATCATTCAAAAGTATTCAGAGCAATAATAATTTTATACTTTTTCAGACCATTTGGTATCATGGTAATGTCTCCTCTTATTAGGAGGAGAATTTTGAATCTTTCTACTTTTAAATCCCCTTTAGAGAATAATTTTAAAAAATTGTTAATGCGGGAAGGGAGATTTGAACTCCCGAACCTCTATGGACTGGATTCTGAGTCCAGCGCCTGAGGCCGGCAAATATTAAGCAAATGCCTTTGGCCAAACTTGGCAATTCCCGCCTAAAAAGAAGGATTTAGCAAACTACTCTAAAAATGAGTAAGAATTTATTTTTTTAAACTAATTTAGTACATAGTAATTTAATATTTACAATCATAATAATTTTTTTGAAA
>SDNL01000014.1 GCA_004524365.1 Promethearchaeota archaeon
AGGATCTTAGCGGTGATATTATAGCCTATAGTATTGGTCCAACAGATTTGTTTGGAGGATTTAATGTATCACTTAGCATTGATGATTCTTGGCCAACACTTAGAGACAATACTAATATATATGTTGATTTTGACCCAATTTACAATAATTTAGAATATGTAGAGGAATCAATTCAGCAATTTACTTGATTAATTTATAGAAATTTGAAAATAATGTTTAATATGCAAAAAAAACCATTTAAGAAAAATAATAATATAAAAAAGAATATATTCTCTCTAGTAATAGTCGTATTTATCTTAATATCTATATCTTTATTTTTTGTTAATATTAATAAGGAAAAGGAAGTGTGGAAAGAAAATAAAGGATCTAATCTGAAATCTTCTGCTGTGGTAGGTTTTATCAATTTCACTAGTGATTCTATTGATGGAAAAAGATATTAGCATAACCAGCAATTTACACTGGAAGGTTATTTTGATAAAATATCAGGAACAGATGGAGGACATCTAATTGCTATTGAAATAGACGGACAAGTTAATAATTTATATAATGATACAACTAATATTGACGGATCATTTCAAATAGAATATACCGTATCTGATTCTCTAAATGTATATTCAAGCCATATAGTCAGAGCTCAAGTAATTTCAGATGTTGGAGGGGATGTAGAATATAAAAATGAATATATTATTTACGTAAATGCAACTTCTTATTTTGAAGTTGGAACTCAAGAGGATAAACCTTATTTTGCTGAAGAATCATTTGATCCTAATGCTTTTTTACGATATGATAATAATACGGGAATATCAAATACAAACATTTATTATCAATGGAGAAATTCCACTGATTCATGGAATGATACAACTAGCACAAACCCAGATGGTTCTATTCCCACTATTCAAGTTCCAAGTGATTTGAGCGCGGGGGATTATGATCTTCGATTATATTTTCCAATTATTCCAAATAGAGTGAATAGTTCGATTGCAACAATTTCAGATATACCTATTTTTCCAAATATAACATATATATGGAACTCACCTACTAATACATATGAAGGCGCGTCTTTTAATATAAAAGGTCAATTATGCGCACAAGACAATCTTGATTTTAAAATCTATAATAGACAAGTAAATATTTACTATGGAGCGAGTCTTGTTGGGACAGATATAACAGATTCAATAGGTAACTTTTCACTTAGTTATACCATACCTGCAGGAACGGGCTTAAGAACAATCCGAGTAAAATTGAAAGAGAATAATATGGATTCCACCTTAACAATAAACGTTACTACTAATCCTACAACAGATCCCGTGGTCCCTCCGATAGAAATAACACCCACACAATGGTTTTTAGTGATAGGTGTCCCTATTATTATTACAGTGAGTATAATTGCGGCGATTGTAGGGTTTTTAATACTTAGAAAAAGGATGTTAGCATCTAGAGTAATAAAAATTCCATTAGAAGAAAAAATTAGGAACTTAAAACTACTTAAAGAATCAGGAAGGATTGAAGAAGCTTTATCATATTTATTTAGTGTTATCTATATGGAATTAATAAGTGCAAAATATGGACGTAAACGAGAAAATAATGAAACAATTCGCGATTTTGGAATCGTTTCAGTAAAAGAATTTGGATTGGATCCCTCAAAAGTATATCCCTTCATTCAGAGAATAGAACAATTTATCTATTCTCGTCCGTTTAATATAACAGAAGAAGATTTTAGAAAAACGATTGAATTATTTTCACCAGTATATTATTCATTAACTGGGACTAACTTTATTTTAAATTTTTAAATGAGTATTTTTATTATTAATTAAAAACAATAAAAAACAGAAAAGTATAAACTTTTATAGGTAGGAAAAAATGGGCTTATTTAGTAAAGAGAAAGAAATAGGATTTGATGAGAAACGAAAGAAAGAAAACCTTAAAATATTGAAAAAATCAGATAGATTAAAAGAAGCAATCGCATATACGTATCTAATTTATGGAGACTTAATGAAAGAAAAATATAAGAAACCAAGAAGAATATATCAGACAATTCGTGAGTATGCTATTATATGTGTAAATGAATGTGGGGTACAACCAAGCCTTATTTATCCATTTGTAAAGAGAGTAGAAGATATAATCTATGGTGGAAAAGAACCAACCGAACAAGAATTTCAGAATACCTTAAACACCTTTTCGAAGCTTTACAGTGAAATTATGGGAAAAGAATTTAACTTATCTGGATAATAAAACAAGATTTGAATAATAAGATAACGGCTTAATAAATCAAAGAATAGATTAGAAAATTATGGCAAATACAGGAAAAATAATTATTAAAGGAATTTTTTATACTATACTAATAGTCTTTCTTATAATTTTAGGACTATTACTAAGTAATTTCTTAGAAACCTCAGAAGATCCTACTATTATCTTTTTTAATTATATTCCTCTTTTATGTTTTGTAGGTGCGGGTTTTGTAGGACTTTTATTGATATTTAGTATTATTGATTCTGTAAAAGAGAGCAGATCAATCGGTGATATTTATCAACAAGGACTTCTATTGCTTATTCTTGTTTTTACATTTATCCCATTGCTCTCTCCTATAATTGATCAAGGTACTAATAATCACAATTTTTCTGTGTATAATAGTTATTGGAATGGTTGCTCCGATTTTAAAAATACTATTGAAAATGAGGGATATGAGGTAATGGCTATTCAATCTAGTTTAAGTGCGACAAAGCGTATTGAGAACAAATCAATATTATTAGTTATGCTCGGACCAAATAGGCTATATAACCCGGTATATGAAATACCTTATTTTATAGATTTTTTCAATGGAAGTAACTCTATTTTACTTTGCCATGATCACGGCTCAAGCTACGAATTATTGTGGGAGATATTCTTTTCAAATCTTTTAAATCCTAATGCAGTTGATATACCTGTTACCATTTTTCCCCGAGGTTATTTGAGAGATAATCAATCATTTGCTAAAAATCCTTTATTTCCCGTTCTTCAAGCCTCCCAATTTAATGATCCAGGAGGTCATCTAACCGCGGGTGTAGAGGATGTTGTTCTCTCGAAGGCTTCCGCTGCAGCGGGAGGCCCCTTAATCCCTTATTTTGGATGGGATGTGGTGGCAAATTCTAGCGGAGTTTATAGTTTTGTAGATAAAAATAATGATAAAAAATATAACTTCTCGGATGATAATATAGATCTTTCATTTATGGCTCCAAGCTTAGGAGGAATTGACCCAGATATGTTAAAACTTCCATTAGGGTATCCCTTTACTCCAACAGTGTTTCTTAGAAAAGATATGGGCGATTTTCGTATTTTTGTTTCATCAGATGCTAGCCTTTGGAATAATGAATTAATAAATCATCCTGATTATGATAATAAACAATTGGCAATTAACGTCATAAATTGGCTTTCCCATCAAGATGAGGGCCAGTCAAAAGATAATTGGGTAATTGCAATTGATGAGGCTCATATACGTCCAGAAAATTCCAATGATATCAGTTCAGCGGGCATTTTTGGTTATTTAATGCGTTACATTATTCAATTAAGTACAAATCCGCTCATTGCATGGATTTATCCTCTCCTAGCAATTTATTCATTAAGAAAATTTTTACCCCGAGATAAGGAAGAAAAAGAACAAAAAGAGATTGAAAGGCAAGAAAAGAGAGAAGATAAGCTCAGATTTCGAACATCTTCATTTTTTGCGAAAAAAATTAACTGGTATCATGAAAAATCAAAATATCGACAAGCACTCCTCCTACTTTATCGTAGGTTAGAACGAAAATTACATGCACAATTAGGAGAGCGAAAAATTACGCCAAAAAATGTGGTAGAATTTGTTCGAGCAAAAGAACCAGATATCAGCCGGATAAAGTTAAAACGGATCGCCACATTTATCGATTTTATCCTAGATTTAAAATCTGGGGGAAAAGACATTAAAGATAATGTGACTTTTGAGAAGTATTATTATGAGATGGAATGGGTTTTAAATAATACTTGAATTTTTTAATTATCAGCAAAAGATTATATAAGTTAAAAACTATTAAAATAATAACAAAAATTAGTAAAAAAATGTGAAAATATAATGACAGAAAGTAAAATTTCACCAGCAAAACAACCACAAGAACAATTAAATATTACCCCTATAAGAGAGATAGCGCAAGCTGTCCTTTCAGAGGTTTCACGCGTTATTGTTGGGTACGGTGATATATTACAAAAATTATTCATTTCTCTTCTTGTTAATGGGCATGTCCTTTTGGAAGGAGTACCTGGTTTAGGAAAAACAGTTATGGCAAAAACTTTTGCAAAAACATTAGGTATTTCATTTCAGAGGGTGCAATTTACCCCTGATCTTTTACCTGCCGATATTACAGGTACAAAGATTTTTTCCCAAGAAAAAGGGAAATTTGTTCTTCAAAAGGGCCCTCTCTTTGCAAATATTGTCCTTGCGGACGAAATTAATAGAAGTGCTCCCAAAACCCAATCTGCATTGTTAGAAGCTATGGCAGAACGGCAAATAACAATTGAGGGACAAACCTTAGAACTTGAGAAACCTTTTATGGTTATTGCAACAGAAAATCCTGTGGAAATGGAAGGAACATATCCGCTACCAGAAGCTCAAGTAGATAGATTCTTATTCAAACTCTGGTTAGATTACCCAGAAGAGGACGATGAGGTAGAGATTATGCGGCGACAACTCTCTGGGGAAGTAGCTCAAGTCGGTCAAGTAACTAACGCAGAAAAATTAATTGCTGCTCAAGATCTTATCAATCAAGTCTATATTGACGAGAGAATTTTAAAATATGTAAAGGATATTATCCTTAAAACAAGAAACCATCCACAAGTTCAAATGGGGGCAGGTCCTCGTGGATCATTAGTATTAATGAAATGTTCTAAAGCAAGGGCTGCTATGCTTGGCCGTACTTATGTAACCCCTGATGATGTAAGAGCTCTTATCATACCCGCACTTAATCATAGAATATTGCTTAATCCCGAAGCTGAACTTGAAGGTCTTGATGTTAAGTCTGTTATTCAAAATATAATGGAAGAAGTACCTATTCCGATCTAATTTAATTAGAAAAAATAATAGTGTGATTTAATATTCTTGGAGGAAAAGGAAAAACTTTAATTGTGCTAGGCCTATTTTTCTTAACGGCCGGATTCGCATTTGTGAACTATTTTCTAATCTTTTTTGGGCTAATCTTAATTTTAAGTACCGTAATTAGTCTTCCTCTCTTTTATTATCAAATGAATGTAGAGGAATTACGCGTTCGCCGGGAATTTGACAAGGAAAAGGTATTTAAAGATGACTTTGTCCATATTAAAGTTATAATTGAAAATATAGGACGCCATAATTTTGATTTTATTGAAGTGAAAGACTCTTATAATCCAGAGTTATTTAGGTTAATTTTAGGAGAAAATTTCATCTCTACTCGTATTGGGCCTAAAGAAACAATAATGTTTTCCTATATTTTAGAACCCAAAGTACGTGGAGAGTATCCATTAGGTCCATTAACCTTAACAATAAAAGATAGATTAGGTTTTAATTCAATTGAACGAATTATTCCAAAAAGTATTACAGAGATTTTAATATATCCTCCATATGAAGATATAAAGCGAATAGAAGTATTAGGATCCAAACGATCCCTACAATTGAACTATGGAGCACAAAGATCAAAGCAAAAAGGACTCGGCTCTGAATTTTATGCCATTAGAAAATATGTTTTTGGAGATCAATTTCGCTTAATTGATTGGAAAGCAAGTGCGCGATTACAAAAATTAATAGTAAGAGAATTTGAATCAGAAAGGACCATTAATATAATGGTTTTGGTCGATTCATCAAACTCAATGGCAGGAGGAGCTATCGATAATACAAAGTTCGAATATGCAATACGAGCATGCATGTTGCTAACAAAAATCGCGCTCACACGCCGAGATAATGTGGGAGTATTCACTTTTTCTAATAAAAAAAATTTTAGATTTCTTGAAACTGGGAGTGGTGATGATTATTTTTATCGCGTATTAGATTTTGTTGCCAAAGTGAAACCAGAAGGGAAATGTAAAATATTTGAGGCGATGGATTATTTTGTACGACGATACCAAAAGAGGAGTTTGATTTTTTTAATATCTGATTTAGAGACTGATTCACAAGAAATCGCAAACGCTATAAGAAAACTAATCCCTTTTAACCATACAGTAATTATTATAAATCCTTTCTCACCATGGTTTGAAGTTCATGAAGTTAATCTTTCCTCTACTGATAAGGCATTAGCGGAAGCAATCTCAGAAGAGATGATGGAACATATTTTAAAGGTTACTCAAAAAGTTAAACGAATGGGAGTTAGACGAATATCTGTGGGTCCAGATGATATGATGGATCAAGTTATTAGGCAATATTTAGATGTAAAGAAAAAGGGGAAGGCTTATTAAGGAGGAGAAAAAATAATGGCGAGATATTATTTATATATATTAAGAATTTTAAACGCGTTTTTATTCATTTGGATTGTTTTTATCTTTTTAACATTATTTGATTTCAATGCTGTTTTAGTAACCGCAGAAAATCAGTTTATTTTAGTAGATGTAATTGAAACATTATTTAATCTTTTAAGTTATGCTCTGTATGGTTTTTTATATCTAGTCGTAATCATATTAATAGCATTATTTGCGCTTCATTTTATTTGGATTTCCTCTCCTCAACTTTTTTCTATAATTGCCTTGTTTTTTAATAAATTTTTAGGAATGTGGTTTTCATTTCCTGGAGGGAATGCTCCAAATGTGATAGAAATACCTGCTTTAATGTTTGATGAGTTAATGGTTTTAACTGAAGAAATTTATCTACTGGTATTTTCTATTTTATTTATCCTTTCAATTATCTATGTAATTAAGGGTCTATTTAATAGTGATCCAGAAAATAATATGAAAGCTATAAAATATCTGGTACTAATGATTGTGGTACCGCTTATCATTTTTGGTTTTATCGATATGTTAAGACTTCTAAATGCAGTGGAATTTTTTAATTCCTTAGATATTATTAATCTAAATGAATTGGAAGATCCATTGAGTCCATTATTCAATCAACTACCAATCAATGATATTTTCGGGTTTTTTGGCAGTGCAGTTACCCTTTTTGCGATCTTAAGTTATATCTTTTTAGAATTTACGTTTCAAATAAATTATGTTGATCAAGTTACAAATCCCTCCCTAAAAAGAAGCAAGAGATTAGAAACTCAATTATCTCTTCTACGAAAAGAGTCAATAAGCATAACAGCAAACGTTGAAAAAGTTAAAGAAGAAGCAGAAAAGAGAAAAGAAGAATTAGGACTCGAAAAGGAAAAAATTACAAAATTTATGCAACAAAAAGAAGAGAAACTCTCCTATATTAAGGAAATGATTGAACGAAAGAAATTAGAGATGGAAGAACAGAAATTGGTGAGAGCAGCATCTAAGACACGCCGGTTAGGAAGATATGTGGACAAATTATTTCGCCAAGACCCTGAGGCGGAAGATGCTTTAACAGCAAGCTCCTCAGCACCCCGCGCAAAAAGCCTAATAATATCTACAGTTCTTAATTCTATATTTAGAATATCTGTTCTTGTAATTTTTAGTTTTATTATTATCCATCCTCAAATATTTCTACAATTCCTTCCCCCTGCCATGACAGAAAGTATTGCTATGTATTCTCCAGAAATTATTATTTTACTTTTAATTCCTATTATTCTTTTATTTCCAATAATAGCAAAAACGATTGGATACGTTCGACAGCGAAGTTTAATTATTCAAATTAAGCAAGAAGAAAAAGTTCAAGAAATTATGGCTTCTGTTGGGGATTATGTTAAGAAAGAAGAGGCGGAAGATGAAACAGTTGAAGAGCAAACTGATGTAGAAGTTGAAGAAACAATAACATAATCTAGGTCTATTACTGGCTTAAAAATATCTATTTATAAACCCAGCACAAATCTCGCTAACTTTTTCTTTTTTTTGAGATCTACCATTAATGTATCAAAAGTATAAGTATTTATCCCTAACTCTCTTTCTATCTTTTTTTTGTATTTTTTATCTCTTATATCAATAATAAAATAACTAAGAATATCTTGATAATATTTTGCAACTCCAAAACATGAAACATCTAACCCTTTCCATTTCATTAATTTGTCCGCAGGCCCTTTCACGGTAGCTCCTTCTATGATTGGACTTATCCCGATAATTTTATTACTTACCTTTCTTAAATGTTTTCTCATATCTGGAACTGCTAAAATTGTTCCAATGGAAACTATTGGATTAGAAGGACATATTATTATTTTTTTGGCATTTTTAATTAGTTGGATTGTTCCTTTTACTGGTTTCGCTTTTTCTATTCCCTTAAAAATTACATTTAAAACTTCTGGCTTACAAGCTTCTTTGATATAATATTGTTCAAAATTTATTTTTCCTTTAGGGGTTTCAATATAGGTTGGTGTATCCTCATTGCACATCGGAATAAGTTTTGCTTTTACACCGAGCTTTTGACAGATTCTTTTAGTTATCTCAGCTTTACTAAATCCCCTTTTAAATAAATCTGTTCTATAAATATGGGTTGCTAAATCCTTATCTCCGGCATTAAACCAGCCTATGTCATAGTATTTTTTTAGGATTTTAAGACTATTAAAAGACTCATCTTTAAAACCCCATCCCTTTTCCCTATCAATAATATTTGCCAATGTATAGGTTATTATATCCAAATCAGGACATATTCGAAGACCAAATAGTTCAATATCATCTCCAGTATTTACAATAATTTTTAATTCTTTCTGATCCATAACATGGGCAACTCCATCAATAAATTTAGCGGCCCCGACCCCTCCAGCTAATAGTAATATAAAGTTTTTCTGATTAAAGGTCATTATATTTAAGCCTTCCTTTTTTTTAAATCAAAAATGATCTCTTGTAATTTTTTTCTATATGGCGCTTTAATTTCTCCTTTTTCTGGATATCCAACGGTAAAAAAAGCCATTGGAATAAAAGAATCTGGTAAACCTAAAATATCTTTAACAATATCTCTTGAAAATAAAGGTGCACAATACCAACAAGCCTTTAATCCTTCATTTTCTAAGGCAAGTAAAAAATATGTTGCTGATGCGCTAATGCTTTGAACCCCCAAAATAAATTCATTTTGATTTCTAACTTCATCCGTGTATTTTTCGAGATCAGAAGTATCCAAGCTTAATAAGATCAAGATCGGACTATTTAAAAATTGAGTTCGAGTTTTATCGATTTTTTTTCTGATATAATCTTCTGCCCTCCCATCATTTTCTAAATCGGTCCTTAGTTTTTCATTCATACTATTGATTAGATTATTTCTAATTAATCCCTTTTTTAAGATAGTATATCTCCAAGGTTGTGAATTATGCGCACTTGGCGCCCATCGAGCCAACTTTACGCACTTTTCAATGGTTTCTTCCTTCACATCTTGATTTGAAAAATTTAATTTATAACTTCTTCGAGCTCTTAACATCTTATCAATTTTTTGTGCAGTTTCTTCTCTAAATATATCTGATTCGGCATTTCTTAATATAGATGAGATATTTGCTTTTTTATTAAATTTATAATTATACCCTCTTAAAATTACCACAGGAATACCTTCATTAGCCTCCCCCATAATTAACTGGGCAGCACAAGCAAGATTATCTGCTTGTCCTATGATTGTACTTTCAAGTGTTTTTCCAAAAAGATCTTGATCTCCCCTTTTATCTTTAATAGGCGATATTCCAGAAACTCCCAATGCAACTCCAACTGCTCCATTTCTAAAAGGGCGTCCGAATGAATCGGTAATGATTATTCCAATTCTTTTATTCGTTAATGAATAAAGATGCTCTCTAATCTTTTTAGCTTCTAAATCAGGATTTTTAGGTAAAAGTCCAATATTTGATGTCCCCTCGATGTTAGACTTATCAATCCCAGCATTTGCGCATATAAACCCTTGTTTGGTTTCAGTAATAATCACATGCTCTGTTTTTAAAACTTTTTTACTTTCATCAATAATTGCTTGGATTAATTCGGGAGATTTAACTGGAATTTTTTTTTGTTCCGCTAATGGTTTTACTTTATTATGGATTTTAAATGCTTTCTGACTGGGTTTTATGTTCTCTAAATGTTTTATCCTTCCAAGGCTTTTAGTTATAATGGTTTGAGCAATTAAGATGATATCCTTATCCTTGAGAGATATATTTTGTTTTTTACATCCCTCAACAATCAATTGAGCAATATTATCCCCTTTTTTAATGAAAGGGATATTTTTTAATCCAATTATTTTAACATCTTCGCTCATGTTTTTTTCTAATCGTTATTTTTTTTAATATCATAAGGCTTACCAGTGCAATATAATGTGCTAATCATAGTCGCAATTTTCCTTTTCTTCTTTTTATCATTAATAATGTATAATGAAAATATATATGTTCCAATTCTTTTTGTTTGTTTTATCTTCTCTCCCTTAACATATAGAATTTTACCAGGTTCTGGACTTGCATGGTAATTAATATCGCAATTTAATGCCACACATTTATTATTATTGTTATTTCCAATAACAGAAAATGCAGCATCTGCTAATCCATAGATCGCAGCCCCATGAGGCATTCCATGGAAATTATTCATGAAAGGTTTAAGTTTCATATGCATTTTTACATGATCATCTGATATCTCATCCAAAATAATGCCGAGATGATTTGCAAAATTATCTTCCATAAACTTCTTTTTTATTATAGTTAAACTATCCATTCTCTCTCTTTTTTTTAAATATTTAATATTTGTTTGATTCTAATTCAAATTCTTATATCTTTGTTTAATTTCCGCTTTATTCATTTTGATCTGGTCCTCAAACTTCACAGGAACAGCACAACAAGCAGAAAAAAATTGAAATTCTGCATTTGGGTTTTTTTTCTTAAACTCATTTAATGTTTTCCTAAGAGGCATCTCGATTCGATTAACTCCTGCCTTTAGGGCATTCATTTCTATTGAATATCGGGCTTTTTTTCGAGGACGCATACACCCAAGGGATATTTCCGTATTTGGAAACATCATCCTGGTTATTCCGATGACTTTTGCGATATCACGGGGAGAAGGAGTTTTAAATTTATTATTACTTTTATTTGGAGGAATTAATGCGATAAGAACAATTAAAGAGGGATTTATATTAGATTTTTTTATGAATTTTAATGATTCCAACTCCTTATGAATTGAACCATAGTAAAGCCCAATACATACATGAGGTACTATATTTAATTTATATTGTTTTAATAGATCGATGGCCTTTTTATAATCTTTTAAGTTTTTATTTAAATGATAAATATCTTTTATTATTTGTTGATCCATATTAATATCAAAAGATATAATATCAACTCCTGCTTTAGCAAGTTTTTTAGCTGTTTCTTCATCATTTAATAATCCTGTGTGAGTATTAATGATTAACTCTGTTTCTTCTTTTACCTTCTGTATGCTATCTAAATATTTATTTAATGGAACTGATCCATCTGCTAAACTCCCTCCTGAGATTAAAGCTCCAACTCCTCCTTCGTTATAATGTTCTATTAAAAACTTTTCTAATTCCTTTTCACTTAAAACTGGTTTCATTCCCCTTAGATATTTACGATTACAATGTTCACAATTTAGTTCGCATTTGTCACCAGTTATACTTATTGCGGGAAATTTTGTCCCAGGTATATACACCCTAATTAGATTGCCAAAGTTCGCTTTTTTTATCTTTTGGGCATTAGAAAGAAACGGTTCAATATTATTAGAATTATCATCTAAAACCGCTTTAAAATCGTTCCATTTCTCGTATTTATTCTTAATATTATTCATATTTTCTTAACCAATCAGGATTAGAATATTTTTCTTTAACTAAGTTTTCAGCAAGTTCTATTTCGAATTTCGATAATTTTCCAACTTCTAATGTTATCCCCAGAACTTGTTCAAATCCCCTTAATAATTTTTTTAATAATTTTTCTTCATTAAATCCATCTTCTAGCTTTTCTCGAATTCCAATGCATTTTGCCCTAACCGATTGGACCATTCTGCTCTTGCTAACACTGGGGGGGGCTTTTAAAACAGAATACATCAGCTCCGGATCAATATCTAATAAAATGGTTCCATGTTGTAATAGATATCCTTTCTTTCTTAATTGTGCATTACCAGAAAATTTTTTCCCATCCAAAAAAATGGCGGGGCAATGAATAACCCCTTTTTGAGGCTTTATTCCATAAGATCTTAATCCTGCAATAATACCTTTAGTGATAATTTCAAATTGTTCCAATACTTTATATGCGCCTAAGTTTTCTAAAATCTTTATAGGACAAATGATAGAATATGTGATTTCGCCTTCTTTATCATGAAATACAGCTCCTCCACCTGTGATGCGTCTAACGACTTGAAATCCCTTTCTTTCCGCAAAATCCATATCTATTTCCCTAGAAAGACTCTGGTTCCTCCCGATACTAGCAGTTGAAGGTGACCATCTATAAAATCTAATAGTATTTTCTGATTTCTCTTGGATAACGGCATTTAATATAGCTTCATCTATCGCCATATTCCAATAACCATTATATATGCCTAATGGTAATAATCTCCAGTTGGACATTACTAAATACTATTTATTTACAATTTTATATATGATTTTAATTGATTATAAATCTCTTCTTTTTCCCTTTTAGTTAACTTCCGTGGAAAATTATAAACGGGACCCAATGGACTTGAAGTATAATAAGGTCTATTACATCCTGGACAACCAGTTGTCATAAAAGCCTCGTTTTGATCTATTATATTCCATAAAGTATTGTCATTCATATTAAAATGAATTATTTCTCCTTTTTGATTAAATGTTATGTTCTCTATGGCTTTATTTTGAACAATTAATAAATATCGAGCTAATTGAATCTTTCTGAAAGTTATGATGTTAGGTCTTTTCATGTTTTCCAATTTGGTTCCCTTAACTGGCATAAATGCGAATAAACCCGGAATAATTTTTAATTTTCTTAACTTTTCTATTCTTTTAACCATTTCTCTCTGAGTTTCTCCCAATCCAATAATTAAATGAGTTGAAACCTTCCAATCTGTGAAAATATCTCTTGCTTTTAACAGTAGGTCATTATGATCCTCCCATTTATAAGGACCATTTACCCCCTCTCCCTTTATCTCTTTAAAAATAGAAGGGGTCGCCGCATCTAAGGATATTGCAACTCGCTCTGTTCCTACAGATTTTAGTCTTCGTAATTGTTCTTTTTCCATTGGTGGAATCGCTGCTGAAATAGGACTTGAAGTACTTTCTTTTAGTTTTGGAACCAACTCTATAAGATCATTGAAATTCTCAGGATAATTTAGTGTTTGAATACAAATTCTCTTGAATTTTTTTGATGGTAATAAATATTTTAATTTTGTTAATACTTCTTTTAAAGGAAAAATAGGCCAACTTATTCGAGAAAGTTTATCAAGCGAACTTTTAGAAGATCTTGACTGGGGGCAAAATCCACAATTTGCCATACATTTTGCTGGAATATATGTCATCAGATAACATGTAGTTACCATATCCTGAATCTTTTTTTCGGTTAAACCTAGCTTTTGAGCGCTCCCGATACTTACTCTAATTTTTTCAATGCCCATTCCTAGTTTTAATAATCTCTCAGATTAGTTAAATATTTTTAATTTAAATGAATATTATATATAGTTATTTAAAATTATTGAGCATGTTTAGCAGAGGTAATGAGTTAACTTGAATATAATTTATATTGTCAATTTTCATATCTATAAAATGTTCTCAAACATCGAAACAATTGGCGGCATAGAAACTACGACAAATTGGATTATTGAAGAATTAAGAAATAGAGGACATAATGTTTGGGTTCCTTCAGAACAAGATTCTCCTGAATGGGTCACTGAGGGAAATGTTGATATTATTTGCTCTTCGAGCTTTGATCCATTAACATTCTTTCAATTATATCAATTTAAAAATAAATTCAGTGAAAATGCTGCTATTGTTCAACATGCTCATACTACATACGAAGATCTTAAGGGAAATATTCTGCCCGATAATCCAATAATCAATAAAATACTAAAGCTTTGGATTCGTTTATTATATAGCCAAGCACATTTACTTATCACTCCCAGTGAATATGCTCGTAAACGATTGATTAATATTCAAAAAACAAGAACATATCCAATTTATTCTGTAAGTAGTGGGATAATTATTGACAAGTTTAAAGAAAAGGAAGCGTATAGAACAAATTTTAGAACTTATCTGAACAAAAAATTTGATGTACCTTTGGATGCAACGATTATTCTGAATGTCGGGTTGATATGGAAACGAAAACGAGTTGACACCTTTGGTGAAGTAGCAAAAAGACTTCCAAATCTTTATTTTGTATGGGTAGGTCCTTTAGAAAATGAACCTGATATAAAAGATGTTGCACAATTGGATAATGTTATATTTACTGGTTTTTATGACGACATTAGGGAACCTTATTATGGTTCCGATATTTTATTATGTACCTCTGATGAGGAAAATTTATGTCTTCCCTTAATTGAGGCGTCACTTTGTAAATTACCGGTGGTTGCAAGAGATATTGAAGTATTTAATTGGCTAGAACATAATGTATCTGCATATAAAGGAGAAAATGCTTATGATTTTGTAAATGGAATTAATAAAATATTATCAAATACGGAGTTTAAAAACCAATTAGTGGATAATGCTTGTCAAAGTGCCAAAGAACAACATGATTTTAACCATACTGTGGATAAGATTGAAGAATATTTTAATCGGGCTATAAATATAAAGCATATATGGGATAGAAAAAGATAATTGTTTTGTAAAAAAATACTAATTTTTATCAATTGTTATGCGAGAATACTCACCCCTTTAGGGGTGAGATGAATCGCATATAGAGTTTTACTAAGTTAAGGGACTACCCATTTTTAAATACTTGAAATCCTATATAGTAACTAATTAAAGGGGTATTACCAAATGCACTCTACATTGCAACTTACGGTCATAGGAAAGGTTTTCAACCCGAATAAGGGGAAGGTCTTAAGCCTTAATCGGGACTTAGACCGGTATGTGGAGTGCGTGAGGTGGTATCTCTCGTTCAAGCCCACATCGAGGGGTAAGCTCCATAAAGACGCCTACGAAAAGGCAAAAGAGAGGTTCGATCTCAAGACGGCTCTGATACAATCGGCACGGGATAAGGCGGTGGAAATCTATAAGTCCTTCGAGAAGGTAAAGGGAAAAGACTCCGAGATACACCTTAGGAGGTGCTGTATGCGGTTCGATGAGCGTTCCTTCAAGTTCGTTAAGGTCGGTAAGGGGCTGACACCGTATTGGCTCCACCTCAGCCTATCGGGAGCTTATGGGAGGACAGCGTTCCCCATCGTGTTCGGGGAGAGAAAGGAACTCATAGAGGAGGCGTTAGACGGGGAATACTCGATTAAGAGCATAGAGATGAAGAAGAGAAAGGGAGAATGGTATGTCCACTTCAACTTAAGTAGAGGGGTAGGGATGCCCGACACCCCCGACACGGTCATCGGCATAGACCGTGGGGAAAAGAACTTTGCCGTTGCTGTGGGTATTCAAAAGGGTAGCCCAAATAAGCCCCGAAAGGGGATGTTCTGGAGCGGTGCCGAAATTAAAGCCCTAAAGGGTAAATACCACCACATTCGGAGGAGCTTGGGGAGAAAGAAGCTTCCGCAGGAGATCAAGAAGATTAAAGGGAAGCTCTCACGGAAGACCGACCAACTCTTGCATAAGCTAGCCAACGGAATCGTGGCGTATGCGAGCCAGTTTGAAAACCCCGTTATCGCCTTGGAAGACCTCACGCACATCAGAAACCAGTTCCGAAAGAAAAAGAACGGTAAGAGGCTGAATCGAAGGATGAACTCGTTGCCGTTCCGTAAGCTCCAAGATTACATCGAGTATAAGGCTTTAAAGGAAGGTATCCCCGTGGAGTACATAGACCCCAAGAACACCACGAAGGAGTGCCATCGCTGCGGCACGATAAACAATGTGGGCTACCATAGGAACTATTGGTGTCCCAATTGCGGTCTTACCTACGATAGGGACTTGAATGCCAGTATTAACATAGCCCAGCGGATAACGAGTTCGCTGGGATGGGGGACCCGTGAATGCCCCGAACAACCGAATGAAGTGAGTGTCGCAAAGACCTAACCGAATGGTTGAAGCCACCCCCTTTAGGGGGTGCGTAATTCACTCAGACTTTAAACGAGCTAAAACATCTTCTAATATTTCAATTAGCCGTTCTTTATATCCCTTTTGTTCAGGATATTGATAACTAAAATTTTTCCAATTCGGACGTTTATGTCCCACTTTAAATTTAACTCCCTTCATTAATGTATTATATGAATTAGCATCCAATTTCTCAGCTATCTGATCTGCTATTATATACCAATGATATTTTGTACCTACTCTTGCACCTGAATGAAGGGGCGCATGATTATGGCGATTTTTCACGCATGAAAAGGTAAATTTCCAAAGATTTGGCGATTTTTTAATTTCATACCATTTTCCATTATCATAATTCCAATAATGTTTTCCTCCCACTTTCATACCTGTGTAGATTTTATTTTTATGTGTTTTTAAGTCATCATATTTTTTATTAGATTTTTTCTTAACTTCTTGCTGATCCTTGTAATCTGAATTAAAAAAGTCAGTAATTTCTGAATACATATTTATCAAAAATTTAAGAGATAATATAAAAAGAAAGGGATTAAAAGTTTTTTAAAATACTAAAAGGTTTAGAGATTTCAATTTTATTGTTTTTTATTTTCTTTATATTCGATGGTTTTTATTTTCTTTTTCACTTTATCTTCAACTTTAACGACTTCCTCTTCAGTTTTCTGTGCAACTCTGCTGATTTGAACCATTAACCACTCCGGACTTCCAACACCTTTGAAATATTTCATCCAAATATACATTAAAAAGCCCAATATTGCTGCACCGGCAAAATAATGGAATGCAAAATACCATATTGGAAAAGCATTCATAAATAAAATGACAAAGAACCACATAATGATAAATAATGAAAGGGATATCTTCCCATAATGGATTAACATTTTGATAAACAAATTATCTTTCTTATTTATATCAACAATTTTTAAACTTATAGCCATAAAAAGTAACGACCATCCAATATTATAAAAACTATTAGAAGTGGTGCTTCGTATTAAACAATCGGGCATTCCTGGATATTGAAAGCCGGGAAATAAGTTCTGTACTGAATTATTGGCACTACTTAAGAACGTTATCCAAGGATATTGATTCGGATCTAAGTTGGCATTAATCCAGGGATATATATCTGGTACAATCGTAGGATCGCTTAATCGATGTAAGGGGAAACCAATTCCAATTCCAATACCTACTAAAATTACTCCCCAAAACAAAAAAGTTCTATAAAGCCCAAATAACGCTTGTTTTGTACCATCTATCATAGCTTTATATAAGATCTCTCCAAAAATTGTCGAAATGAAGCATATTGAAATCCATGGGAATAAGGGGAGTCTTTGCACGGGTGAATTAATGATAAAGTTGAAAGCTGCAAAAACCAAATTATCGAAACGAGATTGATAAAACGCTTCTCTAATAGGAGGTCCAAAAATAATAATGAGTATCCCTAATATGGCTCTTGTGTTTCTTTTAAGTTTTAATGCCAAATATGACATTATTTGTGAAAATCCTATAAAGAAAAGAATATTCCACCCCCACAGACTTAGGGGAAATGGTTCAGTGCTCCATAGAAAATTACTAATCATTCCAACGGCCATTATAGCTCCCCCTCTTGAAAAAATACGATTTCGAATTACTTTATCTGGCAATTTTCCTTCTTTACGCCTTATACTAAAAATTACGGATAATGCGGAAAGAAAAAAGAAGAGGGAAGGACCTAAAATATCCAAAAATGCGAAAACTACATAATGGAGAAACATCCAATTACCGTTAAACCATTCTTGGGAGAAATGTGCCAAAAGGATGAAAATGATGGCAAAGCCTTTCACAACGTCAATAGAATTTAATCTTTGTGGAGATGAAACATCTTTTAAATCTTCAACAGGAATTTCTTGTCTCAAGTAATTAAAAATATCCGGTGATTCGGTATCAACTTTGTTATTAGATTCTGACATTTAATTCAACTCACTATTGAAATTAAAAAAAAAATTCATAAGATAAAAGAATTTCCATCTTATTTAAATTTTAACTTTGATAATTAAACTTTTGTCTGAAATCTTGGTTTTCTCTCTTTTATGGATATAGATGTTTTCATTTTTAAAATCTTTACAGATTATCCGTTTTTTAGAGCGAAAAAATTGCTTCTTTCGAAAAAAATTTATGTTATCCTATATTTTCCTAACAAATATACGTTCTTAAGCAAATTATTTGAAAATGACTCAGAACAATGACTGAAATTGAATATAACCCACAGAAAATAGAGGAAAAATGGCAAGCAAGATGGGAAAAGGATGGGATATTTGAAGTAAAGATGGATTCAGAACAAGAAAAATTTTATGTTCTGGAAATGTATCCATATCCCTCATCAAAATTGCATATGGGGCATCTGCGTAACTATTCAATCGGTGATTCATATGCACGATTTAAGCGGATGCAAGGATTTAATGTAATGTATCCTATGGGCTATGATAGTTTCGGCCTTCCTGCGGAAAATGCGGCGATAGATCACGGCATTAACCCTGAAAAATGGACAAATGAAAATATCAATGCAATTAAAAAGCAACAAAAGCGGATAGGGTTAAGTTATGATTGGACTCGAGAAATATACAGTCATGATCCACTATATTTCCATTGGGATCAATGGTTCTTTTTAAAAATGTTTGAAAAAGGTCTAGCTTATAAACAGGAGAGTTATGTAAATTGGTGTCCGAAGTGTGCTACCGTCTTAGCAAATGAACAAGTCCAAGGAGGGAAATGTTGGCGTTGTGGTTCAGAAATCGAACAGCAATTTAAAACACAATGGTTCTTAAATATTAGGGAATATGCCGAAGAATTATTGAGTGGACTTGATGAGGTAGATTGGCCTGAAAAAGTAAAAACCATGCAACGCAACTGGATCGGTCGCTCAGAAGGGTCTATTATTAAATTCCCGGTTGTTGGAGATGACAAAACTGTTGATATCTTCACAACTAGGCCAGACACCCTTTTTGGGGTTACTTTTATGGTCTTTGCCCCTGAACATCCTTGGGTGAGAAATTGGGTTGAAGGAACGGAATATGAAGCCGAATTTGAGCAATTATATCAAGAAACGATGAAACAAAATAAATTTAAAAGAACAGATATAGACATTGAAAAAAATGGAATGTATATTGGTAAAAAAGCCATCAATCCAATGACTGAGGAGGAGATTCCTATTTACATAGGTAATTTTGTTGTTTATGAATATGGTGCTGGAGCTGTAATGGCGGTACCCGCACATGATCAGCGAGATTTTGAATTTGCCAAAAAATATAATATTCCGATTAAAGTTGTTATTCAACCTTTTGACTATGATTTGAATCCTGAAAAAATGACTCGTGCTTACGAAAGTGATGGAAGATTAGTAAATTCGGGAGAATTTAACGGAATGGAAAATAAACTAGCAATTGGAGCAATAACTGAAAAGCTCGAGGAAATAGATCGTGGTTCAGAAATTGTTAATTATAAATTGAGAGATTGGTTAATTTCCCGCCAGAGATATTGGGGGTGTCCAATTCCAATTATCTATTGTGAAGATTGTGGAATCGTGCCCGTTCCTTATGATAAACTTCCAGTAAAATTACCTAAGGATGTAGAATTCACTGGAACAGGGAATCCCTTGGAGACTAGTAAAACATTTATAGAGACCGAATGTCCAAAGTGCGGAAAAACTGCAAAGAGAGAAACAGATACTATGGATACATTTGTTGATAGTTCGTGGTATTTTTTCAGATATTGCGATCCGAGAAATAATGACCTCCCCTACAATAAGAAAAAGGTGAATTATTGGGGAAACATAGATCAGTATATTGGAGGGATTGAACACGCCATAATGCATTTATTATATGCACGTTTTTGGACAAAAGTTGGGAGAGATTTGGGATTGCATTCCCATAATGAACCGTTCCAGAGATTATTGACTCAAGGGATGATTAATAAAGCACATCCATATTGCCCTGAATGCGATACATTCGCAACAAAAGCAGAAATGCATGATAAAACATGTAAGCGATGTGGCACAAAATATATTTTAAAAAGTGTGAAGATGAGTAAGAGCCTAGGTAATACTGTAGATCCTAATAAAATTATTAAAGAATATGGTGCTGATTCTGCACGATTTTTTATTTTATTTGGTGCGAGTCCGAAATCTGGCTTAGAATGGTCAGAAGAGGGAGTAGGATTTGCAGCGAAATTTATTAGAAACACCTTCAATCTTCTAGCACAAGTACCAGAAAGAACTCGTGAAGATAAAACTATAAGAGATACTTTAATTGAATATTATTTACATAATACGATTAAATCAGTTACTGAGAAACTAGAGTCTATTTCGATAAGGGATGCGGTGAATGAACTAATACAATTTGCATCTGAATTACAAAAATATAAAAAGGAAGGCGTAAATTTAGAAATCTTTAATAAATGTAAAAAAATATTGACTCAATTACTTCATCCAATAACTCCCCACATGACAGAAGAAATATGGGAACGACTCGGAAACGAGGGATATTTGAGCCTTGCAAATTGGCCGACCTATGATGAATCTATTCTTACCGAAGAAAATAATTTTAAATGGAATTTAATGACAAACATAATTGATGATATTAAAAATATTAAGCAAGTACTCAATAAAGAATCTATAGAACAAATAAGAATCATCATCGCCGAAGAATGGAAATTTAAGTTTTATCAAAAATTTCTGGAACTCTTACAAAAAACCCGAAATCAACAAAAAATAATGAAAGAATTAATGAATGGGAAGGAATTTAAACAACATGGAAAATTTATTAATCAGAAAGTCAATCTTATCTTAAAAAATATTGGAAAATATCCGGAATTTGTATTATCTCCCGAAGATGAGTTTAAATTTTTCAATGATATTAAACTCATTCTCGAAGATAAGTTCGATGCTGATTTAAAGATAACTCTTGAAAAACAATCCGATAAGAAAAAGGCCAGTCAATCTCTACCAGGTAGACCTTCAATCCTAATAACGTAAGTATGTGATTTAATTTTTTCTCTAATTTGAGGGTTTAAAATAGCTTTTTATTTTCTACTTAAATATAAAATATTTCCGAAAATCATTTTCTTTTATATATTTTTTTAAAAATATAAGATATATATATTATCTCTTACATTTATTAATAATTCTAATTTGTATACTAAAAATTAATTCTATTATTTGCCTTCTAAAAATAAGTCTATTATATTAATATGACAATTTATGAATTTACAGTTATTTCTGTTCACGGTTATCCTTATTACAATAAAATAATTAATCCTATTCCTTCGGGAATAAAAGTTTTTTTACGCTTTTTTGATTTTTCTCAAAAAGATGATAATATAACGCAAGAAAGGGAAGGATTTAAATTTGATTTAAAAGCAGGATTAATTTCAGCATTATATAACTTTTCTAGTCAAATTAATCAAAAAATTGATGTTTTAGAATTTCATTCTAAAACTATTAATGACCAAAATGAAAGGAAAGAAAATAATTATCAAGGGAATGTTTTAATGTCTGTGACAACTGAACCCTTTTTATTCCATAGTCAAGTTCAAAAGAAAATGGCGCTTATTTATGATAGCTTTATTGCATCTAAAATACCTTTAGATGAAGGGAATCAACTTCTCTATCGAGAACAAACAGAGATTATAGATATCCTAACAGATGTAAAAGCAAAAAACCATTTATCAAAAAATAACGATAAAATTCAATTCATCGCTACACATCATCTTGATGATATGAAGAATTATGGCTTAAAAGCAATCGTCTTAACTTCATTCGATTTAACCCCTTTATTATGTTTCGCTAATGACAATATATTTTGTTTAGAAGATATAATTCAAATTTTAAGAAATGTCGGAAACATTCCTGATATTGAACCTTTCGATTGGAAATACAGGCAATCTTTTTATAATGATAATTCAATGTGGGTATATTTAATTAATAGCGGTGTAGGGATTAAAGTGATGAACCTATTTGAAAACTACTATTATTTGCTCATTACTGACCCCAATGCTTATTTAGGAGAGTTTCCAGCAAAATTAACTTCAGAATTTAATAATATTTTAAGTTAAATTGATAAAAAAAGTTTTTTACATAAACATAATACCTATATTTTCCTTCTTTGAGGAAATATGCGTATTTACAATAAAAATAAAATAGAAAAGTTTTATTAAAATTATGAAAGATTCAGATTGTTTTTTCGGCTTCTTTAATTATCTGAGCAAACGATTTTGCCTCGAGAGATGCGCCTCCTACTAACCCACCATCAATATTCTTCTTTTCAAAAAGTTCTTTTGCATTATGTGGTTTAACGGAACCTCCATATTGTATTCTAACATTTTCTGCAGTTTTTTTATCATATGAATCTATTAAGATCTCTCTAATATATTGATGTACCTCGTCTGCTTGTTCTGGAGTCGCGGTCTTTCCCGTTCCGATAGCCCAAATTGGTTCATAAGCAATAACGGTTTTATCCATATCTTCCTTTGATAATCCCGCAAATGTATTTTCAAATTGCTTTTTTATAACTTCCTTAGTTTTTCCAGCTTCTCGTTCTTTTAAATGCTCCCCGATGCATACTATGGGATTTAAACCTACGGATAAGGCTTTTTTAAGCTTTTTATTTACTAATTCGCTTGATTCATTGAAGATATTTCTTCGCTCGCTGTGCCCCAAAATTATATAATCTATTTCCAAAGCATTCAAGAATGTGGGAGATATTTCTCCCGTGAATGCGCCCTCATCTTCATAATACATATTTTGAGCCCCTAATTTAATATTTGTCACCTTTAAAATACTAGCTACACCTAAAGCCGTAAATGGAGGCGCAATAACAATATCAACGCTTTCTATATCTTTAACTAATGGGATTAGATTCTCAAGCATTTCTCTTGCCTTTTCTGGAGTTCCACGATGCATTTTCCAATTTCCACCTATTATTGGAGTTCTCACTTTTTTCACCTTATTTAATTTTATTTCTTAATTATTGATTTATATTTAAAATAGTATAAGATTCAAAATAATAGTTATAGTTAACTTTTTTCCTTTTACTAAAATATATCTAAATAAGGGATTTTAGAGGATTTATGAATATTTCTTAAGTAATAATTCAAAATTTAAATTAACTTACTTTATAACTTACTTTATAAAATATTTTTCTTGAAAGGTCTAATAAAAAGGAAAAAAAGAAAAAAGATTATTCTTCTTCTTTCTTAGGAAGCTTTTCGTCTAATTTTGTAGCTTTTAAAATGGTTTGAACCTCCTCTACATCAGGAGATGGGATTTCAGGAAGTCCAAGACTTTCTCTTCTTCTTTCAACTGCCGATTGCATTGGAATGGCTTTTCCATACTCAAAAATGGTGCTAGCTTGAGTTGTAAAGTATTCAGGTGCTTCTCCACG
>SDNL01000015.1 GCA_004524365.1 Promethearchaeota archaeon
GCTCTAATATGGCAGAAATGTTAACTGACCTCTTGCAAAATATTTACAATCGCATTTCGCAACTTGGAAAGACGATTCAAAGTCTAAAAGATTCTTTAGATGATTTAAATCAAAATATAGAAGGGAATATCAATGCCGTAAATAGTCGATTAGGACAATTTTCCGAGGAAATCGAGGTAACCCAAAATAAACACTTGGAGATCCTTGAACGGATTGGAAAAAACGCAACAAACAAGATAGATTCAGTCAAGGAAACAATCGGATTAGAATCAATTGATAGTCTCATTTCAAATTTAGAACAATTTTCGACATTATCGGAAGATCTTTTAAAACAGGAACATGTTGAGCTCTTATTATCTGAGGCGATTAATTCAGTGAAGACGATAAAAAAGGAAAAATTAGGAATCGATGAGGATGAGGAATAAATCAAATTAATAAATAAAGGTGAAAAATAAATGTCTAATGAAATGGAAAAATTTATCGAGGATATGGTCAATAAAATTGAGCAAATTACAGAATCTTTAGATGGAACTATCGCTCAAATCAATAAGATTGAAGAATCAGTGAATAATTTGAATAAAGGGTTCGAAAAGGAAACCGCAAGTATGAATGAAAATATACGACTCATTATTGAGGCATTAAAACAATTTAGAGTGCAATCAAATAGTTCTATTTCCGAATTAGCAAAAGAGCTAAATAATACAGTTAAAAATATTTGGGATGAGAAAAAGATTCAAAAATACTTTGAAGATGCCAAACAATCGGTAGATAGAATAAAAGAAGCAGAGAAAGTAGTGAGTGATAACCTCTATTATGCTCAATTATTAACAATAGTAAAGAATATCTCTACCTATCTGCAGAAAGTTAAAAAATAGAATAAAAAATTCTTTTAATATTTACTTTTTTAAAATGGATCGATATATTGGATTAATAACTGATTTTGGGTTAAATGGTTCACATTATGTAGCTTCAATGAAGGCTGTAATTGCAAAAGTGAATCCCGAAACTAAAATTATCGACATTTCTCATTCTGTAAAACATTTTTCTATTGTCGAGGCTTCTTACCTTATTAATTCAACATATAAATATTTTCCAGAAAAGACAGTCTTTGTTGCGGTTATAGATCCTGGAGTAGGAAGTAAAAGAGAGATTATTGCACTTAGGACAGACAACGACTACTATTTTGTGGGACCAGATAATGGCCTTTTTCCTGGAGCCTTAGAATCTCAAATTACGGAATGTTTTATAGTAAAAAATAACGAATATTTTCATAACCCCGTATCGAAAACATTTCATGGTCGTGATATTATGGCTCCTGTGGGGGCTTATATTTCTTCTGGGGTACCCTTAGATGAGATTGGGCCTGAGATACATCCTTCTGAGCTAAGAAAAGCACCTCTAACTTATAATATTAACGAAGAGAAGAGAGAAGTCCAGTGCACTATTCAATATATTGATGATTTTGGAAATTTGACTACTAATATTCAATTGGAAAATAATCGTATAGCCAATTCGAATATATCAGTAAAATTAAATCAGTACCTAACTATAAGAACGAATAATCAGGGTTATAAGGGACCGTTTTTATCGTATTTTGCAAGCGTTCCAAAAGAAAACTTATTATTTATAAAAGGCTCCACCAATTATCTTGAAATCTCTATTAATCAAGGCAATGCCGCGGAAAAACTAAATATAACCTCTGGCGATATAATAACAATTAAATTTTAAATGAGGAAAATGGAAAAAGAAATTTTAGCGTGTATCAAAAGAGAACATTTTAAATATCTACAATCCGGTCAGATTTCAAAATACATCTTTCCTATGGAACGAAAAAAGGCCCATAAAGAAGGAATTCCTCATTTAATTGTACGTATCTTCTTAATTGCCCAATCTCCCTCTAATGATATCTTCTTTCTTGTACAAAGACGAGGGGAAAACAAAAAAGCATATCCGGGATATTTTACGGATACGGCAAGTGGACATATTATCTATAATGAAAATTTGGATTTAGAGTGTATTAAAAAGAATGCTTTTCGCGAACTAGAAGAAGAATTTGGTATTAACGAAAATGATGTGAAAAAATTACACTTTTATGATTTTAAAATTGAAAAGGATCAATTTACTCCAGAAATTGCTTATTTATTTATAGGAAATATAGATTACGATACAAAATTTAAACCTAATCCCAATGAGTTAATGATTAAAGAAAGTAAATTCTATTCCCGCTCACAATTAAGGGATATTGTAGAGAATGAGAAAGCTGTTGATTATTCTAAGGAAATATGGATGGAATTATTAAACTCAGACTTGCAGAGTTATCTCAATGGCCATAAAGATGATATGAAATCAAAAGCAAAAACGGCATTATTTATTGGAAGATTTCAGCCGTTTCATTTAGGTCATTTATATGTGATATTAGAGATTTTTAAACAATGTGAATATTTGAAAATCGCCATAGGTAGCTCTCAGATTGATCATACATATGATAATCCATTTACCAAGAATGAAAGAAAGAAATTTATTGAACGGACATTAATATCGGAAGGGATAGATAAAAATGTGTTTACAACTTATTATATACCAGATATATTTAATGCAAACAAATGGGTGAACCATGTTGTATCAATAGTGGGCGATTTTGATATTGTTTATGGAAGTGATTGGGTAAGAGAATTATTTAATAAAAAAGGTTATGAAGTAGTAGATAAAATTAGAATCTATAAAGATAAGTATAAATATGGTGGGGAAAACATCCGAGACTTGATTAGTAAGGGAAATAATGAATGGAAAACACTTGTACCCCAAGAAGTGATTACTTTTATGAAAGAATTTAACGGGATTGAACGAATTCAAAAATTATATCAAAATGAGGAGGAAAATGAGTTCAAAAGAGATTTTAAAGATTGATGGTTCCTTTGGAGAAGGGGGGGGATCAATACTACGAATATGCGCAGGATATTCTGTTCTATTTAATCAACCCATAAATATATATAATATCCGAGCAAATCGATCTACTCCTGGACTTCGACTCCAACATCTCTTAGGATTAAAAACACTCGCAGACCTTACTAATGGAAAACTCTCTAAATGTGATGTAGGAACTGAAGAAATAACATTTATTCCAGGAAAAGAAATACCCAAGCAGAATATCGATATTAATATTAGAACCGCAGCGAGTGTTGGATTATTGTTACAACCCCTTCAAATTGCTTGTTTGGGTTATAATAAACCTAAAGAGATTGAGATTCTGTTAAAAGGTGGTGGAACAATAGGAAAATGGGCTCCCGACTTAAATTATCTCGAAAATGTAACATATAACTTATTTAAGAGTGCGGGATTTCGGATTGAATTAGATATACAGAAATATGGGTTTTATCCTAAGGGAGGAGCTTCTACTATTTGTAGAATGTATCCTCAAAATAAGAAATTAAAACCTTTGAATTTAACAAAATTGGGGAACGTATCCTTTGTAACCGGCAAAATTGTATGTACTAAGAATTTATCAAATGCTCGCGTCTGTGAAAGAATAAAAAACTCAGCCGAAGCCAAAATTAAACAAGAATTGAATCTAAAGGCAAATATTAATTATGAATATGTAGATTCTCTTAGTACTGGAGTTGGGGTCTCTTTATGGGCGAAGTCAGGTACGGGGGCGATTATTTCTAGTGGGACTGTTTTAGGTGAAAAAGGAACCCCTTCTGAAAAAGTGGGACAAGAAGCAGCTGAAAATATAATTACATATATTAAAAACGACATTCCTGTTAGCAAATATCTTAGTGATCAATTAATCCCCTTATTAGGATATATTAATGAACCATCCAAACTCAAAGTTTTGGAAGTTACAAGCCATGCCAAGACTAATTTGGAATTGATTGGCCGATTTACATCTCGTGAATATGAAATAAAAGCTCATAGGAACTATTCGATCATCCATTTTAAATAATTGAACAAAATCAAAAACTTATTTAATATGAATTTGTATATCATATATAATAAAGATTAAATTTAAATGTCAAAAATGTCGACTACAGCAGCAACACAACGTTGTCCTCGATGTGGAAACGAAGTCCGTAGTGATTCTTATACTTGTGCATTTTGTGGAAAAAGATTAAGAGAAGAATTAATTGAGCGAACGCCTATCTTTAAACGAATAGAAGAAGAATGGTACGCTCCAGCTTCATTTTTCAAAAAGTTATTATACTTATTTATTAACCCTCCACGGGCTTTTTGGGAAATAAATCATGAAAGGAAGAAGAGCCCTGGGTCGTTAATCGTTTTATTTAGCTCCATCGCGTGGGGTTTTATAGGATTATCTATTTTTATTCATTTAAATTTTGCAGTGCTATTTTCAACATTTCCCCCGGAATTTCGATTATTAATTGTTTTTTTTTATGGGTTATTAATCTTTTTATTCTTCTTTCTTTTTGGATATGTATTTCAAAAATTATTTTTTAAGCTTCTAATTTGGCTTTATACAAAAGGTGCGAATTATGCTGTTAATTATAGTGAACGCTTGGAACAGCGTTTTGGAACGAGACCTCAAGAAAAAAGGGACTACGAAGAACGGGATCTAAGTCCATTTAGTATTTATCGAGGAGGTACTCTATTACAAACACAAGAAGCCTTCAGAGTAAAGATGATGATGTCCGCTTTTGCACCTGTCTTAATTATTAATCTAATTAAAGCCCTTTTACTAGCAATCGCACTCCCAAATGTTTCTGTAATAAATTTAAATCCTGTTATTATAAATTCAGCCCTTTCTGAAGTTTTAGATCCCAATTTGCCTGTATGGGCTGTTTGTGATTTACTTGATTTTCTAACCTTAGCTATCTGGATCCCTTATTTGATAACGATTTCTATTAGGGAGCTAGCCAATTCAGGGACATGGAGGGTCTTATTATCTTCTTATATAATTAGCATCCTTGCTGGAATCATTTTATATCTAATGAGACCCACTTTGTTAGGGTAAGATACGATATTAATAAAATTAATTAAGATATTCGTATTTTATTTAATATAATATATAAGTAATTTAAAGTATAATATCATAATAGCGATTAAAATGCCCCGACCAGGTCTTAGGTCTAAATCTCAAAAGAGAAAAAAGGTAAAAACTCCAGGAAATGAAAAAACTACTCATTATTGGCGTGAAAAACCCTCAAGGGCAAAATGTGCAATATGTAAACGTCCCTTACAATCTGTGCCACGTCTTAGACCCTCAAAAATGAAGAAGACGGATAAAACTGCAAGAAGGGCCACTCGAATTGAGAGTGGAAGATATTGTGCAACTTGTCTTAAGAAGATAATTCAAGAACAAGTAAGACAAGGATAGATCTTTTTCTTCTATTTTATCTTTTACAAGAATTATTTCATTTATTCATTCTAAACTCCCTATAACACACTTTATACTTGGGGATTCTAATTTGAAAACATATTAAATTTAGTTTTAATTTTAGTTATTATAAAATGGTTAAGATCGCAATTTCTGGATTTCACGGGACTGGAAAGAGTAGTGTCGGAAAGGCTTTGGCAGATAAGTTAAACCTTAAACACTATTCAACGGGAGATGCATTTCGAAGTTTGGCGGAGCAGAAAGAAATGTCTCTTAAGGAATTTTCCTCATATGTCGAAAATAATCCCGAAATAGATGAAATGCTTGACAAAAAAATTATCGAAAAGACTTCAAATAATCAAAATATCGTAGTTGACAGTCTTTTAAGCGGATATCTTCTTAAAAATATAGCAGATTTTAAAGTATTACTTACTGCTCCATTAGAAACGAGAATTAACCGTATGAAAGAAAGAGATGATACAGATTATCAAAAAAAGCTAGAAGAGACTGTATTTCGAGAAAAATCCGAAATAGAGCGATTTAAAGATTTATATGATATTGATTTGGAAGATGAAGAGCTTAAAGAAGAACTCTTTGACCTTATTATTAATACAGCTCTTTATTCTGTTGAGGAAATCGCAGAAGAAATCATTGCCAAAATGAAGAAAAGAGAAATAATTTAATAATCTTTCAGAGGCATAAAAATACCATAAAAAATTTATTTTAAGTATTATTTTTGTAGTTAATAAATCTTATAATTATCAGACTGGTCTGGACGCTAAAAAATCACGTCGGATAATTGTACGAAAATAATTTGGTGACGAATTATAAAAATGAGTGTTTACGAAATTGGACGCGTATGCGTAAAAACAATGGGACGAGAGGCTGCACATTATTGCATCATAGTTGATATCATAGATAAAAGTTATCTCCTTATTGATGGACCTAAAGTCAAACGAAGACGATGCAATTATAAACATCTCGAACCTATTGACGAAGTTGTTGAGTTAAGTAAAGGCGCTTCCCATGAAGATGTAATATCTGCAATTAAGGACGCCGGTTTAGATGATTTAATGAATAGTGTTATGGAGATCCCCACCGAATAAAACATAAGGTTCTTAAAACGGGAGTTTTCCTTTAATATTATTTAATTTTTTATTTCTATTTTATTTCTTTTTAATCTTTTTAATTTTAGAAACCTTCCTAAAGAAAAATTTAAATAAAGCATTTAAGATCTATTAATACAATGCCCTCAAAGGATGATTTCACCTTAAAAGTAAAGAATAAATGCAAAAAATTAGGTTTAGATGTCTTTGGCTTTGCAGATCCCAACAATTATCAAAAGTATAAGGACTACCCTGAATGGAACCGCCCTGAAAAATTTTTACCCCATCTAAAGACGGTGATTGTTGTAGGTATTCATTTGGATGATATTATTCTTGATACCTGGTTTCAATCTTCAAATGGAAATTATCAATTCGCAGATATGATTATCGAAAATAAATGCTATAAATTAAAAGAATTCTTAATTGATAAGGGATATGCTGCAGAAATAATTTCTTACACACCTGGTTTATTTTTAAAGGATTCGGCGGCTTTGGCAGGGATTGGTCCGATCGGAAAGCATAACTTGCTTATAACAAAGGAATTCGGTTCGCAAGTCCGTCTCAGGGCATTAGTGACAGACGCACCATTAATCTGCGGAGAACCGGTTATTGAAAGCGATTTTTGTAAAAATTGTGATTTATGTATAAAGGCATGCCCAGTAGATGCTTTAAAAGGGGGAAAATATAACAAGAGCCTCTGCGAAACATATCAACTAAACAATTTAAAAAAATTATCTAATCATTCCTCAATTTGGTGTAATCTTTGTATCAAAGCTTGCCCGATCGGTTCAGAAAATAGAAAATAGCGAAGATTTACAATTTTTTTGATTACTAATTTTAATTCCCGCCTATTTTTAATAAAATAGTTTCTCTCTTTTTGTTTCGCAAAATTAATTAAGTTTGAAGTCTTTTTAAAAATACCTTCCTTAAAAGGTTTTATTCACTCCTATTGCGATAAAAATTATCAGAGTGAAATGGAGCAGCGATCGCTTAGCTTGGAAGAGCGCTGGCCTGGAATTGGCTCTAAAATGAGGTTGTCCACTAAAAAGCCAGTGTGCGTATGCATTCGGGGGTTCGAATCCCTCTCGCTGCGCCAGCTTCTTTCTCTTTTTTAAATTCTTTACAAAATTTTAAATAGGTAAAACTCTTTATAAAACAATAAAGAAATCTTTATAAAAAATTAAGACAATATATATTAATCAAATAATAATTATTTCCATATATTATTTGAAAACTAATCAATTGAAATGTAATAAAACCTATTTATAACGTGAGAAATAAAATGTCTATAAACTGGCAAGAGGCAGAGGAAAGACCTGATAAAAAGCAAAAGATCGAGAATAAGGATCTTTTAGACCTCCGTAAAAAAATAACAGACCTCGAAAATGAGCTTTCTAATAAAAATAATCAATTATCTGAGACAGAGAGTCAGTTATCTCAAACCCAAAATCAAGTAACTCAGACTCAATCACAGTTAAACGAAACACAAAATGCGTTATCTCAAACGCAAAGCGAGTTAGATACAACAAAACAAGAGCTTGAACAAACGAGAGCAGAACTCGAAGAGAAAACTCAAAAAGTAGAATATTTAAATTCCCAAGTAGAAGGTTTAAATGAAGAAGTTGCCCAATCAAACACCCAAATCGAGGAATTAACACAACAAAAAAATGATCTTAGCAGCGAAGTGGATAATTCTAAGGAAAAAATCTCTAATCTTTCCTCGGAATTAGAACAAACAAAACAAAAAGTAGAGAGTATGACTTCAGAATTAACTCAGAAGGACGCGAAGATTTCTGAATTAACATCAAAAGTAGATCAATTAAATACTCAGATTTCACAAGTGGAACAAGAAGAATCACCTGAATTGAGAGAGGCTAGGCGACAATTGGAAGAAGTTAAATCCAAAACTAATGCAATGGATGCAAAAGTATCAGAACTAAGTGAAAAATTGGGGAATAGAAATCAGAAGATTTCTGAACTTAATAACCAATTGGATAAAAAAGATGAAACCATCACCGAATTAACGGGAAAGGTCGAACAATTAGAAAAAGAATTGGAACTTAAGGAGGATAAAGTGGTAGAACTTAGGGAAACAACTGAACCGACTCCAAAAAAAACAGCACCAACGCCGACTCAAGTTGCGGCTGCTCAAGCTAAAGAAGAAGAGGAAGAAGAACCAGTTGCAGAATCAGGAAGAATTTCTTGTCCAAAATGCGGAGCCGTGGGGAAAGATATTCGCACAACCGAGGATAAGTCCAAAGTAATTTCGTATCTCGGTGGAACACCAATGTACGCAAAGAAACATATTTGTAAGAAGTGTGGGCACGAATTCTAATGAATTAACTTAATGTATTAAATTATTCTTTTTACTTTTTTTATTTTTTTATTTAATGACTTTAAATCCTTTATAGAACTCTATCGAAAGTTAAACTTCGTGAAACGTTCATTTCCCGAATGAACATATATATTATAATATCACTACGATATTATGAGCGTAATATAATTAAACCTTGAATTGAATTCTATTTTAATTATATTATTAAAAAAGGTGTTAAAATGGTTTTGTTAGGATTAATAGAAAAAATGAGAGCGGATTCTAGATCTCTGGAAACTCTAAAGCTTTTGCCTTGGAACCGCCCATCATCTGGTCCATTCCGCCGGAAGCTTGGGTTTGGATTCCTGCGAGCCGCTGAATTAATGTATTCATTCCAAGACTACATAAAAAGTACCAAGCTGTGAAATTAATCCATCCATCACTTATATATAACATATCTCCTATCATTGGTACCCAACTAGCATCCATCGCAGTCATAGCCATCCCTCCAGTAAAAAGGAGTCTAATGATCCCAAAAGCTACAAGCATAGGAACACACATAATACATGTTGGCTTTAACCTTGACATACTCATACTCTGTTGGGTCTTTTTTAGCATAACATCCTTTCGTTCCCATCTTTTTCGCTCTTTTCTATATCTACTTGGATTAACATCGGCCAAATCGATGATCTCTTCCTTCCTTTCCTCGTGCTCTTTAATAAGCCTCTGTTTCCGTTCTACTTCTTCCGTGTCTACCAACCATTTCGTGAGTCCAGCACTAATAGATGCGATTAAGAGTGCTAAGAGGAACACCAAAAACATCTCTAAAGGGAATTCCATTATTTATCTCCTTGTAGTTTATCTACTTTGATTAAGCTTACTATCTTACTTATATTAGTTATGATTTTCTTTAAAAGTTTTAGAAAAATCCCGTTATTATACATATCTGAGTAATTGATTATTGGTAATATAATGAATGATTTTAATCATGAGAGGCTAGAAAAGAAAGCTTGACAAACAATTCATTACAATAAAGTCTGAAAAAAGGAAAACCACTTTCTCATTTTTTGTAGTGGGATATAAATTATTTAATTTGAGTTCTATCACATTCTTATTTCTTTTTTACTATAGCTAACAAGGAAAGGATCTTATTCTCATCAATTTCTGCAACCGATCTAAGTTTTATATGCCGAGTTGTTTTACCGGTTCCCTCAAATAAGGATATTTCTTCAGGGGAAAGGTTCCGTATGGAAACTCCTAAATTTACATGGTCTTTTAATCCGACAATATAAAAATCATTATTATAATAGGGGACACCATATTTCATCTCTTCCTTAATATCTGGATAGGTGTTGAGAATTAGTTTCCGCAACTTTTGACTAATCTCTCGCTGAGAAGATGGGAGGTTTTTAATATAGGTATCTATTTTTTCATTCATAATGATTAATTAATTAAATTAATATAAATAATTATTGGAAACAAAGAAGAATGTTCAGAAAATAAGAAATGTCTTGAGGAAATATAAGGAGACACTAATCAAGCCCTAACATCCCCCGCATTCCGGGATACTGCATAGCTGCAAACTCTTTACTTATTGTCTCGGCATACTGATGGACAATTCCTATTGCTATCAGAAGTCCTGTTCCCGATGTGAGGGCGCCAAGACTATCGGCAAAAAAGCTGAGAACCGCAATTATAATCCCGTTTAACACAACGAGCGTGGGAATATATCGTTTTAAAATTCCTTTAATTACCTTGGATGAGCTTCGGAAACCAGGAATTTGCATACCAGAATCAAGAATTTGGTCGGCAACATCTCTAGGGGCGAGTCCACTCACTTCTACCCAAATACGCCCTAGGTAAACACATAAAAAGATAAAGATCGCCAAATAAATGACTGCTCTAATCGGGTCCGCGGCTAATTGTGCCAAATTTTGTGGTGGGGTCAGTAAATAAATTAACCCTCCAGTGGGTGTTAATCTCCCTCCTTCTTGAGTAAAGGTTCCTACAAGATCAATCAAGTTAAATGCCGCATTGGGATCGCGAAACATTGAATTCGGTCCTGCAATAATCTGTCCGAAAAATAGAAAGTTTGCATAGAGCGCATTCACCAAAATAACAGGGATATTTGAAACATACAGTAGTTTGATAGGGTATTTCCCCTTAAATCCACTATAACCTTTATATTGAAGCGGAATCTCAATTCGTGTGCTTTCAAACCAAATCACAACAAGAAAGATGATTAGTGTTGTTACGGCGCCTAAAATATCGGGTAATTGACCTCTGAAAAAGATATCCCCTACACCTGTATTAGGATCTCCATCAAATAAAACACTAAAGAATCCAATCACAATACCTCTGGGAATCCCTTTATCTGCTTCAATAAAGTTGAAGCAATTCCAAAAGATTTGTCCTGCTACTCCCGCGGCAATAAATAGAGATACACCGCTCCCTAGCCCCCATCCTTTTTGCAAAAGTTCATCCAACAATATAATTATGAGACCTGCGATGAATAATTGGACGAGGATAAAAAATGCATTTAACATCCCAATTTCAGCTACTTCTCCGAAAGCACCTCCAAATAAATATGCAACGGCATTAAAAACAGTTAATAACATTGCTAATACTTTTTGTGCCCCACTAAATAGAGCCCTGTCGTAGGGATCTGCCATATTAACATTTATCATCTTAGAACCGTTTAACAGTTGCATAATTAATCCCGCAGTCACGATTGGACCGATTCCAAGCTCCGTTAACATGCCACGCTTGCTTGCAAGAATTACTCTTAACCAATAAAAATAATCTTGAGTCTCGCCGAGATTGACCCCATAAAGCGGAATATTGCTCATCACGAGATAAATTACAAGAGCTAAGATGGTCCAGAGAAATTTTTGTTTAAATGAAACTTCTCTCTGGGGTTGCTTAACCTCGGGCATTACTTTCACCAGTGGACTAAAGAATCTAAGGAATTTTCCGGCCATTATTGTTCACTGTGTTGTTTTATTCTCCAAAAAATTAAACAAATGATAAAAATTTATTTAGTAGTAAAAATATCAATTATTAATTAATTTTAGCTTAAATCAATTCTCTAAAACTCAATGAGCTAGAAAGATAAATAAAAAAAAGTAAAAAAAATAGAATTTTAACTCTTCGCGTACAATAATCTGGTATATGTTATGTGTGTTTTTTTAAAATAGGCTTCCGATCCCGGCTGGTTCTTCGTCTTCTTCCTCTTCTTCCTCCTTCTTTTGTTCCTTTTCAGCCTTTTCCTCTCCAGCTGGTGCTTCAGATGTAGCTGGAACGGCTGCTGCAGGTACACTTGCAGCGGATTTTAGAATTTCTTCTATATCTGTTTCCTTCAGCCCCGAAACTAACTTTGTAATCTGGGCGTTATCCGGCTTAATATCGGCAGCTTTTAAAATCTTTTCGATATTATCTTCCGTAATATTTTTCGCTGCTTTATGGAGCAAGAGAGCTGCGTATATACTTTCCATTATAATAACCTCGTTTTTTTTCTTTCAAATTTTTCTTTTTATTAAGTTAATTAATTTAATAGATTCTCGACCTTTTAGAACAATGTTCCAAGACCCGTGGGTTCATCCTCTTCTTCTTCAGGTTCTTTCTTCTTTTCTTTCTTTTCTGTTTTTTGCTTTTTTGGTTCTGATTTTGGCACCGTACCCTCTCCTAAAATCGTAGCATTTATTGAATTGGCTTCCATTGTAGCTCTTTTTATGTAATCATCAATATAATTTGCATCTAATATCGGCATTTCAAATAATAAAGCTAATGCTTCTCTATGTGCTTTCTGGAGTAAAGGTTCAAGGGTTTCTTCATCAATTATTCCAAGTTCTATGGCCAATACCTTTGCTGTATTGAAAGATTCAGCAATTTCTTGCTTAAACTCTTCCATATCCATGTAGATGACTTCATTGGGGATTATTCTTCCATCGCTCCAAGCCACCTCGATTTCTAATAACGATTCAATTGGTTCTACGCCTAACTTTTTTAATATTGATGCTTCCTTTGTGGAAATGGTATCTCCTTTCTCATGGGTGACGGTATCTTCGCGGATATGTATTGTATCATTTTTTAACATTGTTGGTAGTTTTAAAACCATATTAAGTTCACTAATAACTTGTCCTGTCGGTAATCCTGTGTCTCCTGCAGGTACAACAATGTCTTTTGGTGCTACCGTTCCTGGCTTGGCAGCAACCATCCACATATTCTCTGAAAATAGCTTTTTTAACTCGAATGGATCCATATCAGTAAATAATAATCCCGATTGACCAGGAATATGTTCTTTTAATCTTTCTAAATTCTCTTTTCCGCTCTGCTTTTTATATTTATCGAGGGCGCGTTCTTGAAGTGATTTTTTTGACATCCTTAGGACCGCATCCCCACGTAATATCTTCCGCATTTCTTGGACTTGTTTATCTATGATATTTGACAGTTTGATAACAATAATGTTATTATATTCTTCCATCAACCGTACGAGATAATCTACTTCATCCTTTTTCCATTGCGGAATTTTATCCTCTTTTGTTATCATATTTTATTAATCACCTATTTCTTCAAGGAATTCCTCTTCGACTTTAACTGGTTGACCCATAGTCGTTTTAATATATATTGAGCGAATGTTGTTATATTTATGGGGCATTTTATCGACAACAAAATCGATAATTGTTTGGATATTTTCAAATAATGTATCCATTTCCATGGACTTTTTCCCCACCTTCACTTGTACCATAGGAACCTTTTTCACTTGAATTCTTACGATGCGATTGTATCTATCAATAGCATTTTTAAGTTCTTCTTCAGAAGAGATGATTCCATACCCCGCGGGAAATGGTTTAGGCATTTTTCCACGAGGACCAAGAAATCTTGCCAAATAACGGGCTAATGTCGGCATTAGACTACTCTCAACAATAAAGAATTCGTATTTCTTCACGAACTTTTTCTTATCTCGTTTTTCTTGTTGATTTAAACGTTCTAAATCATCATCGCTTATGGTATCGACGTCCATCTTTTTTGCTTGTAATAATAATTCTCCTGATGCGATTACACATATTTTTTCTTCTCTTTCATTTGAAACGGGATTAGGAAGAATTAACTCTTTATCAATTCTCTGTTTAGGATCATTGAGATCGATATCCTTAAGATTTATGATAAGATCTATGCTCTCATCAAAATTTCTTTTCTTGGGTTCATAACCTTCCTTTGTTCTAACCGAAAGATCTATTGCAGTATCCAAAGATTTTCGAATTAATTTATTACTTACTTTCATTATAACTCCTCCTCGAGTTGATCATCATATTCTCCATTGTTTATTCGTTTTTGAATCGTCTTGGGACTTTCTCCTTCCACGGTGGCACCAACAGATAAGGCTGTTCCCAGCACGGATTTCACTGCTGCTTTTAAGGTCTTTTCTAAAAATGTGTCTTTTTTTGCTTCCACCACATTCTTAATTTGTTCCATTGTTAAATCCCCTATCGTTTCTTCAGAATCCATTGCACCCTTTACTGCTCCTAATTCTTTCATTAATAATGAGGATGTTGAAGGTGTTTCTACAAAAATTTCAAATTGTTTTGTAGAGGGGTCGCATTCGATTCTTACAGGTACGGAAAGACCCTCGAAGGCTCTGGTTTGTTCATTCACAGCATCAACAACATCTTTAATATTAATACCCGTGGGTCCAACTGCGGGACCGATTGGAGGACCTCCTGATGCACTCCCTCCGGTCACAAGAGCTTTCACAACTACTTTCTCTGTTTCACTCATAAATGATTTTTCACTTTTGTTATAAATAATAAGCCAAACCTAAAATTTCTAGGAACTGTATCTAATAAACACTTTCATTTCAATATATTGTTCGAACCATATTGATCCGCGTTATTAAGCGTCCTAAGTCTTTTAGAATAGTTTTGACTTAGTATATATAGAAAAGTAGTATCTTAAAAAAACTTTTAGAATACAAGTAGGTTCAAGACTAAAATGTATTACTTCTATAGAATAATAACTCATTCGAAATCTTAGGAAAAACGGCAACAAAGCCTTCTTCCATAATCGAGGTTATTTTTTAAGTATTCTTCGGAAAGAATTTCCATTATAGTATCATAATCCAATCCAACTTTCTCCGCAATTTCTTCGATCGAAACACCCGGTGTTGAAATTAATGTAAATATTTGCTTTTTAGTTGATTCAGATATTTTAATTTCTTTATTTTCTTCTTCAAGATTTTTCATAGTTTTATCAACCCTATTTATTTTAAATATTTTTTTATTATATTTTATACAGCTATTCAAAAACAAAAGAAGAAAAATTTGTGGAGTAATGCTTTCTATTTATCCCAGAATTACTTTAAATCTTCAATAATTAACTTAGCGACTTTTTCCCCTGATAATAACATTCCTCCAAATATAGGTCCCATACGCTGTCCACCAGATGCTGCGTTCGCTGCCATTCCTGCTACATATAATCCGGGGTATACCTCTTTTGTGGTATCTAAAAGTAGTTTTTCCCCAATTTCAGCATTCATTGAACGCTCCCCTTCAATTCCTCCGGACGGTGTATTTAATTTGGCATTGGGAACTTTTTCAAGAACAACACTGACCACATCGAGTTCATGTCCTGTAGCGTCAACAACGCATTTGCTCTCAAAAGCTAAAGGGTCCACGTGAAGATTGGCCATGTCTGTTGAAGTCCAATTGACTACAGCCCCAATCACTCTATTATCTTTGTCTATCTTTACATCTTCTAAAAATATAAGATTAAATATTTTGACTCCCGCATCAATAGCCTGCGCAGTTAATTTCCCCACAGATTCTATCGCATCAGCAGTATAATATCCTTTCTCAAATTCTTTTGTAGCTATCTGATAAGAGTCTAAAATACGCTTAGCCTCTTCTTGTACAACAATTTTATTAAACATCATCCCGCCACCAAGCATACCTCCTCCTATTGAGAGTTTTCTCTCAAATAGAACTGTTTTTAGTCCCGAAGCGGCTAAATATTTAGACGCAACTAGCCCCGCTGGCCCTGCTCCTGCAATTATTACATCCGAATGGAGATAGTCGATAAGATCTTCTGAATATGTTTTAATAATAGCCTTACTTATGATCGTCTCATCCAACATAATTAATTAATTAAATTCAGTAATGGAAATAAAGTTATTCTAAGAATTCTATAATCAAACAGTTAATATAGAAAAAAAGAAAATGTTTAACATTAACATTTAATCATATAAATTTTTAATATAATCGTCTAATTCTTCCATAGATTTGCTTTTAGAATAAGCAATTGCTCCGCATTCATCTTCTAAATCTAAGCAAGCCTTAATATAACTTTTATTCATTATATGAAGCATTGCTTTCGGGAGAAATAAAAATTCTGTTTGGTATTCAGCAATTTCATTAACAAAAGAAAGAGTTTTTTCTTCAAGCTCTTCAAGGGAAAATATACGATCGGGAAAATTTAATCTTTCAAGTTCCTTGAGATCAGCCTTATCTGCGGTAAATAAAAGATGCTTAGCATAACTTAATCCAAAAGCTAACAAAGGTAGGAGGGTAGCTCCTGTCTGAGGAAATGCCGATATGGCTAGTTCTGGTAAGTGAATATATAGGTCTTCCTCTCCTCTATCTGCAAATACTCGAAGATCAGATGCTAATATCATTAAAGTTCCAAAACCAACCGCTTTTCCTTGGACTTGGGTAATAACTATTTTTTTCATTGTAAGGATCTTATAATTTACCTTTCTGCCCCATTTCGTTATTAATGATATACTTTCGGGGGAACCTTGAATTTCTTTTAGGTCATAACCCGCGGAAAAGAAGCGTGTTCCTGTGCTTTTAATCAGTATACATTTAATATTTTTATCCTTATCTGCATTTTCTAATTTTTCATATAAGCTTTTAAGCATCGCAACAGTAAAAGCATGAGCTTTTTCAGCTCTGTTAATCGTTAATATTGCAACTTTTCCCTTTGTTTCATATAATATAAGGTCGTTAGTCATAATATTGTAAACCAATTATCGAATTTAAGATGTTTTAAAATTTAATAAAATGCTAGTATTAATTATAATTGATATATTCTAAAGAATATTATATCAAAATATAAAGAGAAAAATGATATGAACATTTTTGTATGCGGCGGGACGGGATTTATCGGATATAGAGTAATACAACAGCTTTTAGAGAAGGGTCACCAAGTTAAATCGATATCTATACCCGATTGCGAGATGGGAGATTGGTTCCCTCAAGATAAGGTGGAGAATATATACGTTGACTTGTTTCAAATGGCTCAAGAAGAATTAACACAGCTTTTTGAGGGATTTGATGCTATGGTTTATGCTGTTGGACCTGATGATCGGGTTACGCCCGAAGCCCCTGCTTTTGAATTCTTTCATGAACGATTGGTTGAAGCATGCTCCAGAGTGGTAAAAGGAGCTAAAGATGCGGGAGTTAAGAAATGTGTTATATGTAATTCCTATTTCTCCTACTTCGATAGAACCAAACCGGAACTTAAACTAGCAGAAAAACATCCATATGTTAAATGTCGAGTAGAACAGGCAAAGCAATGCATTGAAATTGGGAGCAATGATATGATTGTAATTATTTTAGAATTTCCGTATATCTTTGGGACTCACCCCGTTCGAGAACCTATTTGGAAGGATCTCATCATTAAAAGAATTCAAGATTGGAATAAATATGTTTATTTCTTTCATGGAGGTTCTAATATGATTACTGTAGAGCATGTTGCCGAATCAATAGTTGGGGCACTTGAGAATGGGAAGAAGAGTAGACGATATCCAATTGGAGATGAGAATGTGACTTGGGAAAGATGGTTAGAGCTTATCTTAGACGAAATGGATTCAGATAAAAAAATCCTCTTTTTACCCCCATGGATAGGAAAGGTCTATGGTTCATTTCTTCGATGGCAAGAAAAACGGGAAGGAAAAGAAGCAGGATTGGATTATAGATATTTGTTTAAAGATATTCAATCACGTGAGTTCTTCTTTGACCCCATACCAAGTCAAAAAGAACTTGGTTATTCAGGCGGAGGAGTTGAAGAAAGTATTCGAAAAACTGTTCAGAGATGTCTTGAAGACTAAATTATGTAAAACTTAATTTAATTTCCTCTTTCAAGTCTTTAATTGCTTGCTTTACTTCATTTAAAAATATTTCTTTTAGATTACAATCTTTAGTAAAATCTAAATTATTTAATCAAGCGATTCTGAAATGCGAGACACTTTTACTTTCACTTTATCAGAAAGATTTTTTATCCTCTCACCACATTGTTCACAAAAAGTCTCTTTTTCTTGACTTTCGATATGAGTAAATTCAGAACAGTAAGGACAAATGACACCTTTTTCATTGAAACTTTCGCTACAAAACGGGCAAGAATCCGCATTTTTATCATTTATATATTTGGAGCATCTTGGACATATGATCCCCTTCTCAGTCAATTTAGCCCCACAATAACGACAAAAATCAGCCTCAATATGCGATAAATTTTCACATTTAGGACATAATTTTGCAATGGTAATTCTTTTAAAAGCTTTCTTTTTTTCCTTTAAATCCATTTTAATCAACACGAAATTGGGCTTATATTAAAATAATAAATAAATAAATATTTATATTTAATTTAAATATTTAACTTAAGGTGAGTTCCCTTGTCTAAGAAAAATGAATATGTTGATATAGAAGCAGTTCGTAGAAAAAAAGTTAGGGTTATTAAAGATGAAAAAGTCCAGAAGGGTACCATACGTGTTAATCCGGAGGATTTTAATGCAATTGTTGATATATTAAAGGGCTCGCTCGGTAGATATTTAAACTTCTATAAAGGTAGTGAATAATAGAAAATGGAAATATTTTTAATATTTATTGGCCTTGGTATATTTTTAGCGTTTGTCTTTATTATTTTAATCCTGATTGGTTTATACACAGTAGATCAAGCACACAGAGGGTTAATACAACGATTTGGGAAATATAAAAAGTATGTGGAACCTGGATTACATTTCAAGATCCCTCTTATAGATAAAGTCATAAAACGAGATATTAGAGAGGATACCGTAGAAATTAGACCACAACCAGTAATTACCAAGGATAATGTGGAGATTTTAGTTGATGGTGTTTTTTGGTGTCGCGTTCAACCTAATGAAACTTCGGTTAAAAAGAGTTTCTATGAAATTGATAATTATATTTATGCTTTAAAGAAACTTACACATACTAATCTCAGAGAAGAGTATGGTAAGATGGATTTTGATGAAGCATTAACCTCTCGAGAGCAAGTAGGTCAGAGTTTAATAAAGATATTGCATGAGAAGGCTAAGCATTGGGGAATCGATGTAACTGCCGTTGAAATTCAGACAATCGATCCTCCTGCGGATATCAAAAAAGCAATGCATAAGGAAAAGACTGCTGAACAAGAACGAAGGGCCAGGAGAAAACGTGCTCTCGGAGAAAAAGAAGCAGCAGAACAAGAAAAGGAAGCAGAAATCCTTAGAGCAGAAGGTGAGGCACAAGGAACAATGCTTAAAGCAGAAGCCGAGGCAAAATCGATTAAACAAGTATCTGAAGCTGCTGAAGCTTATTTTAAAGAAAGAGCAGAAGCTCGTAAAAAACTTGATGTAATCCAAAAAACATTCAAGGACAGCTCAAAGATAATCCTACCTACAAATGCCCCTCTCCTAAATCTTTTAGGATTAGATAAAGAAGACAAGAAGAAAGAAGAATTTCAATAGAAATTGAAATTTTTTATGGACAAAAATCAATTTTAATCTATTTTTTTTATAGAAAAACAATTATTTTTATAATTATGAGAATGGAATAATGAGTTTTAAAATTTTAATTACTGGACCTCCAAGATGTGGTAAATCCACCTTAATTCGAAAGTTATTAATTCAATTAAATGAAGATCATTCTCTTTACGGCTTTTTAACGCCAGAAGTGAGGAAAAACGGTAAGAGAATTGGATTCGACTTAAAGGATATTAATTCGGGAGAAAAAATTCCTCTTGCTAGAAAAGGGAAAAAGTATGATTCTAATTACAAATTAGGAACCTATAATATCTTTATTAAGGATTTTAATCAATATCTTTCCAAAAAAAACTATTTGTCTACTAAAACACCAATTTCTATTCTTATTATTGATGAGATCGGGAAGATGGAATTATTTTCCGAACTATTCCAATCAATTCTTAAGGACATATTCACCTCAAATTTACCGGTTATTGCTACTATCGGAAGAAATCTGAATCATCCTATTCAAAATTTTATATTAAATATTGGTGGAGTTAAGATTTACTCCTTAAATCGTGAGAACCAAGAAAATGTATTGAATGAAGTAATACAAACAGTTCATAAATCCGAGTTTTAGATGAAATTTGTATTATTTTTTTCATTTTTATTGAAATCTATTTCTCTCATGGGATTTATTAAGATTATTTATTATCAAATTATAAGAGCACCTATTATTAAAACTCTAATAATTAAATTTTTCTTAATTAAGGGTTAAATTTTATCTAATAATATAATTAAATAGAAAAGGAATTAGTAAAATTGGCCACTATGTCGTTTGAAGAGATAGACGCTGGAGATCTGACTCCAATGATGGAACATTGGTATAGTATAAAAAAGAAATATAAAGACCATCTTATCGCCTATAGAATGGGAGACTTTTTTGAGTTTTTTTACGATGATGCGATCAGAGTCTCAAAGCTCTTAGGAATAACTTTAACTAAGCGAAAAATAAGTGATGATGAATACCCATTAGCAGGAATCCCACATCACTCAGGAAACTATCTAAAAAACTTAGTTAAAAAGGGGGAGACCGTCGTCATAGTAGAACAATTAGAAGATCCTTCCAATGTTAAGGGTCGAATTGTAAAGCGTGGTGTAGTTAGAATTTTATCCCCGGGGACGATAACAGAGGCCGATATGCTGAAGTCAAATGAAAATAATTATATCGCATCTTTGGTCAAAGAAAAAAAAGGTTACGGTTGTTCATTTGCAGATATTTCCACAGGAGAATTTGTTGCTGTTGAATATTTTCAAAGTGAAAAAGATCCTAAAGAAAAACTCTTAAGTGTATTCGCACGGTTTAGTCCGGTCGAATTAATCGTTCCCGAAGAATTGAAAAAAGAGGAAAAATTATTTCTATTTCTTACTGACGTAACAGAAGCTCTGATTAAAACGTACGAGGATTATTATTTTGAATATGATGAAGCATATAATCTAATCAAACGACATTTTAATATTTCAAATTTAAAAGGATTTGGTTTAGAGAAAAAAGAGATGGCTGTTCAAGCCGCTGGAGGCTTACTTGCCTTTCTTAAGGAAACCCAAAGGGATGTAATTCCTAATATATTTAAAATAAATGTATTAAAAGAGGACGGAATCCTCCATTTAGATTATACGACCCAGAGAAATCTCGAACTTATCACATCTCTATGGGAAAAGGGTAAAGATGCTACTTTATATTCTGTATTTAATCATACAGAAACTCCTATGGGGGCTCGTTTATTAAAGAAAATAATAGTACAACCGTTAGCTAACCTTGAAGAGATAAATCATCGATTAAATATTGTTCAAAAACTTAAAGATGATATCTTTCTTAGATCTGATTTACGGGATGAATTGGGGGTTATTGGTGATTTAGAAAGATATATTAACCGTATTACATATAAAAACCGGACAAATGCGCGAGATTTGCTTAACATCAAAAATTCGCTTGAAATTATTCCTAAGATCCTGGATCTTCTTAAACAAGCTGATATTCCTGAAATCTCTAAGTATCTGGAAAGTATTAACGATTTTAGAGAGACACGATCATTAATCAATAATTCCGTTAAGGAAGATCCTCCCACAAAAGTTAAAGAAGGGGGAATAATTAAGGACGGATATAATTCTGAATTGGATAAATTGCGGGATATCTTACAAAATGGTAAACAATATCTTTTAGAATATGAAAGTGCTCAAAAGGATAGATTAACCATAAATGCAGGACTAAAAATCGGTCATAATAATATATTAGGTTATTATATCCAAATAACAAAAAATACTCTTAAATCCATAAAAGAGATACCTAATGAATATGTGGAACGTCAAACATTAAAAAATTCGAAGCGTTTCACCACCAAAAAATTAAAGGATTTAGAACAAGAAATATTAACCGCCGAAGATAAAATTAATGATTTAGAGTATGATCTTTTTTGCAATATAAGAGAGCAAGTTGAGAAAGAAACCTTAACTATTTTAGAAACTGCGAAAAACATTGCCCATATTGATGTCTATTCTTGCTTTGCTGAAATTGCTGAGAAATATAATTATTGTAAACCTAATATAAATGAAAGTAATAAAATTCATATCGAGGAAGGAAGACATCCAGTAGTCGAGCAAATGCACATTACAGAGCGTTTTATTCCCAATGATTGTAAAATGGATACAGAATCGGAACAGATACTCATCATAACTGGCCCTAATATGTCGGGAAAATCAACCTATTTACGACAGGTTGCATTAATTTGTTTAATTGCACAAATGGGCTGTTTTGTCCCTGCAAAATCAGCAAAATTAGGTATTGTAGACCAAATCTTTACCAGAATTGGTGCATCAGATGATCTTGCCCGAAAATTATCTACATTTATGATTGAAATGACAGAGACCGCTAAGATATTAAATTATGCAACAGAAAAGAGTTTAGTTATAATTGATGAACTTGGAAGGGGCACAAGCACCAGTGATGGTCAAAGTATTGCGATTGCAACTTTAGAGAAACTTCATAAAATGAAAATCAAAACTCTATTTAGTACCCATTATCATCAACTTACGGAGATTGATTTACCAAGAGTAAAAAATTATCATTTGGATATTATTGAAAACGATGATGGATCCATCAATTTCGTACGAACGTTAAGACCGGGAGGAAGCGATAAATCTTATGGGATCCATGTAGCGAGATTAGCAGGAATTCCCGATGATGTGATAATTAAGGCATTTCAAATCCTAGAAGAAATAGAAGAGAATGATCCATTTAAAGACGTTGTAGAAACAAATAACCATAATAAAAGCGCAGATCCTGGAAAATATTATGATAAGATCATCAGCGGAAAGAAAAAGCAATTAGAAAGTGTAACCAAGTCCTTAAAATCAAAAAAACGAGAAATAGATAAATGTATTGAAGATTTGGACAAAAAACAAGAAGTTTTAGAGAAAAAAGAAACTCAAATAAATGAACTTGAAACTAAAATTGAAGAATTAAAAAGAAAGAAGGATGTTATTCTTCCAGATAATAAAAGCAGGACTAAAGAAAAAAAGAAAATGGTTCAAACAACCTTCTTTAAACCAGTAGTAAAAAAGAAAGAGGTCACCGATGAAAGAATGGAACAAATAGTAGAATTCATACGAAAACTTGATATAAATTCTGTTACACCTGTTGAAGCAATGAAAAAGTTAATAAAGATTAAAGAAATGTTAGAAAATAAATCTTAAACATTTATTTCTTGTTTTATCTGTGCTAATTCCTTAACAAAATCAATTTCATTCATTTCTTTATGGAACGCAGCAGTCATCGCATAGGGTAAATTAGATTTAAATTTTTTTCTAATTTTTTTTGACTTTAAAAGAAAGCTTAAAAATACTCGAGAGATTCTTCCCTTCCAATCTCGAGTAGGAAAATTAAACATCTCTCTCTCTTTAAAGAAATTATAATCCATGCGGAAAATTGCTCCAGGTAGACCAAAGATCATATCTCGGA
>SDNL01000115.1 GCA_004524365.1 Promethearchaeota archaeon
AAACAAGAGGGGTACGTTTTGATCCTAATACTCAATTTATGGTGACAGGTGGTACAAGTCCGGCATTTTTTAATATTTTATCAACTATTCTTAATCCTGGAGATGAAGTCATAATCACGGATCCTGGATATCCTTGCTACGTTAATTTTGTGAAATTTTTTCAAGGAAATCCTGTTTTTATTCAAATATTTGAAAGGAATGAATTTGACCTAGAAATTAAATCTCTAAAAAATGCTATCACATCAAAGACTAAAGCAATAATTCTCAACAGTCCATCAAATCCCACCGGTCAAATTATTTCATCCGATACCTTAGAAGAAATAGGAGACATCATTCAAAAAAATGATATCTGGGTCATTTCAGATGAAATTTATGCTGAATTAACTTATGATGGGAAAATTGCAGCTTCATTAAGTGATTCTGAATATGAAAGTTGCCATCACAGATTAATAGTTCTTGATGGATTTAGTAAATTTTGGGCTATGACTGGGTGGAGATTAGGGTATATTATCGCACCTCCTGAACTCATCACTAAAATGACTCCTGTTCACCAGAATTTTGCCATATGTGCTCCTTCTATTTCGCAAGCAGCAGCCATTCATGCCCTTAATTGTGAATTAGAGACTCAAGAAATGTTAAATACATATAAAAAGCGCAGAGATTTCATTGGAAAGCGCATCAATGAAATAAAAGGAATTAGTTGTTTAGAACCCAAAGGAGCCTTCTATATTTTTGCTAATATCAAAAAACTTAAAATTGCCAGTATGGAATTTGCAATGCAATTACTTGATAAGGCACAAGTAGCTATTTGCCCCGGAATTTCATTTGGTCAAAACGGAGAAGGTTACGTGAGGATTTCGTATCCAACAGATATTAAGAATATTGAAGTTGGTATGGATCGTCTTGAAACATTCATTAATGAGGAATTATAATTCTGTCAGCATTAGTTACCTATATTTTAAAAGTTAAAATAAAGTAGAAAAAAGAAAAAATTAGTCTTTAGAAAGCTCATTTTTCAAATCTTCTGATAAGGACCCTAATCTATTTGCTGTCGCAGAGATTTCTTCCATGGAGGCAGTTTGTTGTTCGGTAGAAGCATTAATTCCTTCCATTGAATCTGTAGTACCTTGAATTTTATATATTATGGTATCTATTTTTTGACTGGTATCAGAAACGGCTATTTTGGATTCTTCAGCGAGTTTTCTCACTTCATCGGCCACTACGGCAAAACCCTTACCATGCTCTCCTGCTCGACCAGCTTCGATACTGGCATTAAGGGCTAAAAGATTGGTCTGTTCTGCTATATTTTTTATTAATATCATTACGTTTCTTAATTCATCTGTTGATTCCATTACATCTTGAGCGTCTCGAGAGACTTCCGAAACCGTGGAAGCGATTTCTTCAGATGAAGCATTTACTTCACTCGCGCTAGCAGCTAATTCAGTTGCTATATTAGCTACATTAACGGCGCTTTCTGTTGATTTTGATATGACGTCTCCTAATTTAGAATTTGTTCTAACGATAATTTTACAGGTATATTCTATTAATAAAATAAGAACTACCGTTCCAATACCATAAGTAATTACCATGGTTATCCACATGTTATTGAACGTCCCAACTTGAAGAGCGGCATCCATCGAAATGAAAATTATAGCAGTGCTCATTAAGCAAGCTACCTTAAAATGAAGAGTTCTAACGTCTCTTCCAAATCTAAAGTAAAAATATAATATGAAAACTACTAAACAAAGCGGCAGCAAGATAAAATTTACATTATTATGATATCCTACATCGTTCCAAAGTTCATTAGTTTGTAATATGCTTTTAACACCTATATTTCCTTTTTATATCTATATTAATATTTCGATTAATAATTTGGACATTAATTTTTTTCCAGAATCTCTGTCTCTATAGCCTATTTTCCCTACTTTTCCTAAGTCTTATTGCTTTTCACGATATTAATATAAATTTTTCTTAAAAAAGTAATTAAAATTGTCTGAAATTAAATTGTTTTTTAATCTGTTAATACGTTCCAACATCACGTAAACATGTATAATGGATTATATTAGACATAAGAGTTAAAAGATTACTTAAACTAATTTGTCAATTTTAAGTTCAATGAGAACTAGAAGCACCTAAAAAGGTTAGTATTAAATGAATCTTTTAAAATTGAAAGCAAATTAAAGTTGTAGTTAACTATTTAATATTTAAGTTCCATTAAAAATTAAAAATATTATAATTAATGATAAAGATTTGAGTGATTTGCTAGATATTTTACTCATTCAACAAGATAAAACGGGTCTAAATTTATTGGAATATAGGCAAAAGAATACAAAATTAAAGACAGAACATTCTGATATTTTTAGCGGTTTTTTAAAAGCAATTCAAAATATCTCCAAAGAGCTGGATATTGGGTTCCCCGTCTTAATATCGACAGAAGGCGTGAAAGGTCACAATTGCATAATTGTTCATAATCCTCCCGTTAATATCATCCTTCTCGTAGATCATGATGATCCGATTGATTTATGGAGAGAACAAGGAAAAGAGATTGCTGGAAGATTTTTAGAGCAATTTGGTTCATTAGTTAATGCATATGATGTTTCTAAGTATATGGAGTTTATTCCCGTTTTAAAAGAAATGTGCCAATTCCATGGATATTGTGAATGAATCGAATTGGAAACAAAAAAAATAAACCGACTGTCCTTCCTTAATTCAATGATAAAGAATTAGAACTCTCTAATTGTTTACAATATTCTGAAATTTCTCCAAATAAAGAAGCTGCTTTTTCAAATGTCCCATTTTTCTTATATATTTTAGCTTCTTCCATTTCAAGCATTAAATCGAATAATGGTTTAAAGGTGTTTAGCACTTCATAGACGTTATCCAGAATTTTTTTTACAAGTATGATTTTAAGTTGTATTTCCGAATCGCTCATTCCATCTTTATTTTTTTTCATGTTTCATCAAATGGATTTGTTTGATATTAGTTAAGATCAAAATATTTAATTTCTTTTATTTATTTTTCCATTAACAAGTTAGAGACGAAAAAAAATCCAAAGTTTTTACCCAATTCTCTATTTGTGGTAAAAATAGACCACTTTAATTATCTCTAAAACGTTTTTTGTTTAAAATTGCATGTTTAGTCTGAAAAAATTATAAAAAAGGATTCCAATATGTGTAAAATTAAATCTTGGATATAGATTTGTTAGAAAATATTAAAGTTATGCAAATATTGTAATTCAATTTAAATAATACATGTACGTGCCGTGATAACAAAAATGACAAAAATTTATGAGTACTTAAAATGAAGGCTCTTTACTATTTTGTTAAATAAATATGATGATCTTATCATGAAAGGCGTAATTTTAGATTGTTTAGGTAATTTGATGCTGGAAAAGTTTGGATCTGATACATGGAATGCTTGTTTAATAGATGCTGGATTTGATAAAGATGCTAGATTTTTTGCAAGCCAAGATGTCGAAGATGAGGATACTTTGAAATTAGTTGGCGCAGTATGCAATCATTTAAACATTACACTGGAGCAAGCCGCTGATGTGTTCGGAGATTACTGGGTAAATAATTATGCTCCTAAGATTTATAAAATATATTATACATTATTTAAGTCTTCGAAAGATTTTCTATTACAAATGGACAGGGTTCATTTACAAATGACTAAGAACATGCCTAATGCTCATCCTCCAAGATTTGAATATCAATGGGAAGATGATAACACATTAATCATGAAATACAAATCAGAAAGAAATTTGATTGATTTTTTAGTGGGGCTCATAAAAGGGGTAGGAAATTATTTTAATGAAGACCTTGATGTAACAAAATTAGATAACATGAATGTCCGAGTCAAATTTCCTTAATAATTCTGTTAGATAATAATAAATCATTTTATCTAATGGGATCTTCATTTTTTCTATGAATTACTTAATGGTAGTGAAAAATAGAATGTGGTTCCCTTATGTCTTCCCTCTGATTCAAACCAAAGCTCTCCTCCATGTAATTCAATTATCTTCTTAGAAATATATAGTCCTAAACCAGATCCTTCAGTGATTACATCAAATCCTTGGCCGAATCTTTCTATCTTGCCAAATCTTTTAAATACTTGCTCCTTTTCATCTTTTGAAAAGCCAATGCCAGTATCTTTAATAGAAACAATTATTTCAGACTCATTCATCTGGGCCTGAACTTGGATTTTACCATGAGGAGGAGTATATTTGATTGCATTAATCATGAGATTCTGGATTACGTGAAACATTTGTTCATGATCAAAACTCGTAACCAAATCATCTTGAATTAAGTTAGAAATTTGATGACTTCTCAATTTTGCAAAACCTTCTAACTGTTCCACACATGTTCTAATTAATTTTGTTAGATTGCTTTTAGATTTCTTTAATTCGATTGAATCTGTTTCTAAATCCGCTGTCTTTAAAATTGCTTCAATAAGTCTTTCAAGACGAATTGCTCCTTTTTTTATTTCTTCTATCAAAAATGTCGCATTTTTATTTAATTGCTCTTTATTTTTTAATAGCAATAATTCTACATAACCTTTAATGGCCATCATTGGAGTTTTTAGCTCGTGTGACATCCTTGTGAACAAATCGGATTTTAATTTATTCAATCTTCTAAGCTCGCGTTCAATTTCTTTAATTTTAGTTATATCTCTCACTATTGCTTGACTAATTATCTTATTACCATAAGGTACCGGACTCAAGGACACTTCAGCATCAAATGGAGTGCCATCCTTTTTAACATGTTTCCAGTAGAACCTTTTTGATTTTCCACCTTGGGTCTCTTTTCTAATTTTAATAGCCTTTTCTTTCGAATTTGACCCGTCAGGCTGAGTTTGAGGTGATAGTTCCCAGATTAGCAATCCTATTATCTCTTGTTTATCAGTAAAACCAAACATCTCGAGCGTCATTTCATTACATTCAATAATCCTAGATTTTTCCAATATATATATCGCATCATTGGCTTCTTCAAATAGATTACGATATTTCTCTTCAGAATCTTTTAATTTTTGTTCTGCTTGGATTTTATGAGTTATATCAATCTGAGTTACTAAATCTGCAGGTTTACCATTATAATTAATTGTTTTGGAATAATTATCAACCCAAAATTCATCGCCCGCTTTTTTTATAGCTCTAATTTGGTATCTTTGAATTGCATTATCAAGACCTTGTTGTTTTATTCGGGCTTGTTCTAATAGGAAATCATGTTCTTCAGGAGAAAATAATTTAAGAAATGCTCCAGCTTTCCATGATAATATCTCTTCAATGGAATAACCATACATATCAGCCATTCTTTCATTAACATATTTAATCATATTATCTTGGAGTACGGCTATTCCTAATAGTGATTCTTCAGTAATGGTTCTGAATCTTTCCTCTGATTCCTTTAATGCGATCTCTACCTTCTTGCGCTCATCTATGTCCTGTATTATTACTTGAATTATATTCTCCCCTTCTACTTCTATGAGAAAGGCCCGAATCTCCATCCATCTTTTAACGTCGTCTTTATCTCCAACCTGAAATTCGAGGGGGTAAATAAAACCTTTTGATAATACTACATCATAGATACTTTTATAAAGAGATATGTTTTTTGCTGAGAATGTCTTTATTTCTCTAAAAGTCTTTCCTATCAAATCTTCTCTTTTATAACCAAAATATTCTAAAAACGGAGTATTTACATCTAAAAAGACTCCGTTGTAGTCTAATAATAAAATTTTATTTGGAGATTTTTCAAAAAGATGGCGGTAACGTTCTTCAGATTTCTTTAATAATTGTTGAGTTTCTCTTCTTTCAGTAATATTTCTAGAAATTATTAATGCCTTTTCTTCTCCATTATTGTCAATGAAAATCTTTCCTTTTGCTTCAATCCACACCCAATGACCATTTTTATGCTTGAATCTCACTTCTGCCGAACCATGGCCGGACTCAAATCCTTCTCTTAACCTATTAGCTGCAAGACCCACGTCTTCTGGATGAATGTAGTTCAATGCACATTCTCCAATTAAATCATCTTTTTCATAGCCCAATGTTTGGAGGAATATCTCTTCATTAAGATATTCATATTCAAATTTTTTATTCAAGACTCCAATTAAATCATTCGCGTTCTCCGAAATCAGTCTATATTTTTCTTCTGATTCCCTTAATGCTTGCTCTGCTCTTTTTCGCTCATCAATGTTCCTTGAAATGAATAAATACTTTTGATTGCCATTCTCATCTTTAAATAATTTAACTTTTATTTCAAACCATATATAATGTCCGTCCTTATGTCTAACTCTTGATTCATGA
>SDNL01000116.1 GCA_004524365.1 Promethearchaeota archaeon
AGGGGTTGTAGAGCTGAGGGCGGCCAAGTTAAAGACTTTCCCGTATGTAAAACCTACGAATGTGTAACGGACAAAGGATTTACATTCTGCTTTGAATGTGAAGATTTTCCTTGTGAAAAATTGCAACCCATTGTCAATTTTGAAATCTTTAAACCACATAACTCGAAAGTCTATAATTTAATAAAAATACAAAAGCTAGGCATAGAAAAATGGAATAAAATATGCGAAGAAGAAACAAAACGATATTATAAAGCAAAAAAAGTCAAATATGGTGGAGATCCGCTTACATTAGAAAAGAAAGATCCTAATATGTACAAGAAAAAGAAATAAACAATACTCAAAATTCATTCACAATCTACTTCATCCAAAAATCTAAGGTAGTATTATTAGATGTATTGGCTAAATTTCTTTTTGGTTTTCGGGGCTTCCATTTTCTTTCTCGCTTCTCTGGTAGGAAAGGATGTTGAACTAATTGATATTCGATAAAGCGCTCTTCATTTCTTATTAAAACTAATACTTGCCCAAAATGAGAGAGGATCTTTCCTCCTTCGGGCCGAAACTGAGAGTTCTCATGTAATTTGGCGGTCAGTATTAGAATAATATCTTTTCTGGAGAGCATCTTTTTTATTCCATTGATTGCGCGTAATAAATCTTCAAAAGTTTGCTTCTCATAACTTTTAAATAGATTAGTTATCCCAGAAATTAGTACGACTTTTACATCCTCCAGCTTTGCGAGCCGATTTTGTAATAACTCCACCATCTGATCCCAAGTAAAGGCCCGAGCGATGAGAATATTCTCTAAGACTTTCTGGGGGGACATTTTTTTTGAAACTGCAAATTTGCTTACAGTATATGGGTTAAATTTATTATTTCCATCAACAAAGGCTGCTCTAATTCCTTCTCCTAACCCTCCTCGATTAACGGCTTGCTGTGTAATTACACCCGTGCGTAAAAGAACTTGTGTTGCTTTTTTTTCATCCCCGTACAGTAGATGAACCAAATCGCGCTGGAATCCCCCATTTAATAGCTCATCTAAGGTATCATCCCCACTTGAGATCGCTTTCTGGGTTTTGTTTGTTGAATATACCTCAAAACCAGAGTCAAATTGCATTATATATTACTTAATTTATGCCGATATTATATAATAGAGACTCCGACAATTTTTTGTGATCACCTTTATCCCTTAAAAGTGATAAGATCTTGGAGGATAATATATGGAAGAATCCTATATTTAAATGGAATTATATTACATAGAGACAGAGAGGGGTGATTAAAAGTAAAAGTAAAAATGGAGGTCAACTATTTTAATCTAAAAAAATTTAGATAAGTTAATCAAATAGTTAATCAAGGTAAAAAAATTGGATATAAGTAATCTTAAAATTGGAACTGAAGCCACGTTTATTACTGCTATAGAAGATGGGATTAACACAATCAATCGGATAGAGAAAAGCGGATATGATTCCGCATGGATTTCAGACCATATTATGGGATGGACACCTGAATCAATATGGCATCCAGATATAATAAAAGCCGCGAGTTTTAATAAATATCCTCATCACTTTTATGAGGCTTTTTCTATTCTTTCTGTTGCAGGATGGGCCACTTCGAAAATTAATATAGGAACGAGTGTGACAGAGGTATTCAGAAGACATCCCGCGGTCCTAGCCCAAACAGCTTTGACTCAAGATAACATTTCGAAAGGAAGATTCATTTTAGGAATTGGAGCAGGAGAAGGAGAAAATGTAATTCCTTATGGCATAGAGTGGAAGAAGCCTGTCTCACGGTTAGAAGAAGCATTAAAAATTATTAGATTGTTATGGGAGAGTAATGAAAAAGTAAGCTATGATGGAAGTTTTTGGAAGCTAAAAGATGCTATTTTACAAGTAAACCCCTATGAAAAAGACACTTTTCCTCCAATATGGGTTGCGGCACACGGACCAAGGATGTTAGATATAACTGGAAAATTAGCTGATGGTTGGTTTCCCGCTTATTCTACTCCTACACAATATAATGAAAAATTAAAAATAATAAAAAGTTCGGCAAAAAATGTAGATAGAGATCCGAATTCAATTACTCCGGCTTTATTCTCCTATGTAATAATTGATGATGATCATGGTGAATGTGAGGATATTCTTAGAACTCCGATGATAAAAAATCAATTATTACAACTACCAAATAGTGTTTTTGAACAATATAACACGACTCATCCCTTTGGTGAGGACTTTTATGGATTATTAGAATATATCCCAACAAAATATGATAAAGAAACAATACTTAGTGCAATTGATGAGATTCCAGATGAAATGTGTAAAGACATTTATTTACATGGCACGGTAGATGAAATTATAGAAAAAATTGAAGAGTATGCTAAAGCAGGTCTTAAACATATGGTTCTTTGTAACCACACATATTTAGCGGATCCATTAAAAATAAGGAGTTCTTTTAAATGCATGAAACGTGTTTTAGAATATTTTAAAGATACCTAAGACTTTAATCTATTCTAATTGCTTTAAATCTACAAACCGTTGTGCATATATGACATTTAATGCAAAAACCTTCTCTCCCAGGTACTAGAACGCATTTGGGTTCTGATTCCTTATTTTCGACCTTATATATATGGCGAAAACATTTATCCTCGCAGAAAAAATCAGAACAATTTTTACATTTTTCCACATCTATATGATGGAACTTATAATGTTCAATATTTCTCTCATTATCTGATTTGCTCATTCAAGTATCAGTAAATATTAAACTCATTTATCTATTCTGTTTATATTATATAAAAAAATTCTTTAAATCAAATTAAAAATTGATAAAATTGAATTATATGGCAAAAAAGGTATTAAAACTAGAGAATTTAAAAGAAGGGATTTTTGTAGAACGTCAAAATAGATTTGCTGGTACAATTAAGTATGATGGTCAAATTGAGACCGCTCATATACATGATCCGGGTAGATTAAAGGAATTGCTTCAAAAAGGTACTAAAGTACTTTTCAATAATTCCAAGGGTAAATTGAAGTATTACATAAAAGCAGTGAAAAAGAATGATGAATGGATATTATTGGATTCGGCACTTCATTCTAAAATCGCTTCGAAATTATTTGAAATTTTACCTGAATTTTCTAATATAAAAAAAATTAAGAATGAAGTTCCCTTAGGAAATAGTCGAATAGATTTCGTGCTTGATGATATTCCCTTAGAGGTTAAGGGTGTTTCTCTTGTTGTCAATAATATCGCTCTATTTCCAGATGCCCCTACGAAGCGTGGTAGAAGACATGTAAGAGAAATTATTCAACATCAGGGTATGATTTTTTTTCTCATTTTTCGAAAAGCAGAACAATTTAAACCCAATGCTAAAACAGACCCCGAATTTGCTAAGCTTCTCGCAAAAGCTAGAAGACAAGGGATAAAAATCATTACAGCTCAAATATCATTTGATGGGCAAACTATTTATTATACTGGGGGAGTCAAATTAGCGGACTTCTAATTTAACTATTTGTCTTCAATATTTAAGCCTAATGCTCGCAAGCGTTCTCTAATTTCATCACTGAGGTCGTAAATTTTTCTTTTCCGCAACGCTTCGCGCACATCTCTAGTAAGATCTATTAAATCTTTTATTAGTTTGTCTTTCTCTCCAATTGGTTCTGAAAGTCCTAAATCAAGTTTTTCTTCAAGATTGGGGAAAATTCCGAAAATTTCATTTAATTCCTCTATAAATGTAAAGAAATTTTCTTTGAATTCCTCGGTGATGTTAATATTTTTTTCGAATAACACTCGATTTAATTCTCTAAAGAATGTAAAAATCTCAGCAATCGCCTCGGGAGTTCCGAAATCATCATCCATAGCCCTAATAATACCATTTCTTGTTTTTTCTATTCTGTCGGATAATTCCGTGAGATCACCATTTTTTTCTCCACTAGGAGTAAGTTCATTGACTTTTTGAATAGTAGTTAATAATTTCTGATAATTCGTTTCCGCTTGTTTGATGCTATCCATCGTAAAGTTGCTAGAGCTTCGATAATGACTTGAAATTAAGAAAAAGCGAATCACCATAGGATTAAATTTCTTAAAAAGATCTGAGACTAAAAAGAAATTCCCTAGACTTTTTGACATTTTTTCTTGGTCCACTTCGATAAATCCGTTATGCAAGAAATATTTCGCAAAAATTTCTTCTCCTGTATAAGCAGTTGACTGAGCAATTTCATTTTTATGATGCGGCGATTTTAAATCTAAGCCTCCACCGTGAATATCTATTTTTTCTCCCAAAAATTTAACTGTCATACACGAACACTCTATATGCCATCCAGGCCTCCCCTTCCCCCATGGGCTTTCCCAAAAAGGCTCTCCTTCCTTCCAGGCTTTCCAGAGAACAAAATCTTTTGAATCATATTTATCTCCATGAAGGGGCTCTTGATCTGTGGGGATTTCGTAATCTTCATACTCTTCTTCTCCTTCTTTATTTTGAAAAATAGATTCATAACCCTTATATGTTCTTACTGCAAAATATACAGAACCATTACTTTCATAGGCATATCCCTTTTTAATAAGAGTTTCAATCACATGAATCATAAAATCAATTATGTCCGTTGCTTTTGGATTTTTATAATCAAGCTTTAAATTTAAGGCGGTCATTATTTCTTCATACTCTTCGATATATTTTTCACTTAAGGTTATATAATCAATATCCTTTTCTTGAGCTCTTTCAATTATCTTATCATCAATATCAGTATAATTTTTCACTAATTTAACATCATATCCTTTAAATTCTAAATACCTTCGTACTAAATCGAATGCAACAGCTGACTTCGCATGCCCTAAATGAGGGCTATCATAGACAGTTGGACCACAGACATACATTAGAACCTCATTAGGATTCATTGGTTCAAATTCTTCTTTTTGGAAAGTTAAACTATTGTAGACTTTCATGTTTTTAACCAATTTCTTAATTGCTCAAAATAAATTTGAGATGATATATAATTAATATAATTATTGATGCTTTATGTTATTTTTCTAGATTTCTTTTTAAATCAACTTATTACAATATTCAACAACTAATTGGGGTTTTATTACATAACCTTGCTCATTTAACCCCCCAACTTTTTCTAAACTTTTTGAAGGAATTGGATTTTTACCGATTCGTAAATTTTTTAAGCTTTTTAAATTTCCTAACCCCTCAATCTTGTGAATATTGTTTTCATAGAGATTTAATTGCTCTAAATTGATTAATTGATCAAGACCTTCAATTTTTTTTATTTTGTTAGTTTCAAAAGATAGTCTCTTAAGATTTATCAAGGAATCTAAACCTTGGATCTTAGAAATATTATTCTCTGAAAGGTAGAGGACTTTTAAATGGCTGAGCATTGCCAAATTTTCAATTTTTATAATATCATTTCCATAAAGATTAAGTTTAACTAAATTTTGTAAATTTTCTAATCCATTTATACATTCAATTTCATTATTATAAAGATATAATTCCTTTAAATCAGTTAATTTGCTTAAATTTTTTAAATCTGTAATTTTTTTTATCCCTAAATTCCCAAGAATTAGTTTATCTTCATTTATTACCCTTTTTTCCCCATTAACAATAACATAATTGTTTTTCATGCAAAACCAGTTAAATAACGTTAAATTTTTTTTCTTCTCTAATGGATAACGTTACAATAAATCTTAAAATTAAATTAGTACTAGTTAAGATTGAAATATTATAAAAAAAGCCAGCGATGGGAATTGAACCCATGATAAATGGCTCTGCAGGCCATCTCCTTACCGCTCGGAAACGCTGGCACGAATTTAACTTTTAATTTTTAAGAGATCTTATCTATTAATATTAAGTATTTTTTCTTAAATAATTTTCTAGTTAAAAAATCCTCATTGATGAGATATTAAAACCATTGAATGATTCGTGGAGAAGTAGGTATTGGAAATATGTATTCTACTTAAGGTTGATTCTACTCACTTTATCCTTTACAAAAAGAAGACAAGGAAGTTTTTAAACTATAATTTCGATGGGGAAGACTTGAAGTTTGAAAATATGCTTATCTCCTTGGTAAAGGACCGGAGGGCGTCAAGACTAAACTACTGAAGATTAAAAAACCCCCATATCTTGATAATAAGCGGTAATTATAAATGAGTGTCTATACATCCTATATTTAGGCTTCCCCTGAAAAGATCATATTTTTCACATTTCAATCCTTGTTTTAGCGGATATTCCTTTGCTATATTTCTACGATGAGAGTAATGATATAATAAAGCGACCAACTAAATTACTTC
>SDNL01000117.1 GCA_004524365.1 Promethearchaeota archaeon
AGATTTTAATATCGGAAAAGAATGAAAAAACTAAGAAATCCAAGGCATTTCTGAATCTTTTTTTCTTGAAAGTTTTCTCAAGGGACCTGCATAGAGTAACACGACAATTAAATATATTCCAATTGCGATACTTCCTCCCACATAGAGAATCATTGGGGGAACTAATCCTAAATCTCCCACGAGAATTCCCATATCAAAATTGAAACTAAAATGCATTATAATGGTTAAAATCAGACTTCCATTTGTATTATTATAGACCCATGTCATAAGAATGGAAATAACTAATACTAGCGGAATAAAAATGTATAATGCAATTCTTTGCTCGATTAAATAAAGTGGTAAATGCCAAAATGCCCATATAAATCCCAATATGATACTTGAATTCAAAGCTCCAAATCGAGTTTGCAATCGAGGTAAAGCAAATCCTCTCCATCCGGGTTCTTCACTTAATGGACCAAATAGGAATGTATAGAGTAAGTTAAATAATAAAATGGGTAATGTGAGTCCAGCAGCAAGTCCTGGAGATTGTCCTCCAAATAATATATAGATAATTGCAATTAAGAGAGGACCTAACATTATAAAAAATGATGCGAAATACCAAAAGATTCCTACTCGCCATCTGGTAAATCCTTTAAGTAATGATTTTATTTGAATCCATCCCCCACTTAATCCAGAAATTATAAGTGCGGAAATAGTTGGACTCCAAAATGAAATTATCCAATATAGAAATTCGGGAAAAATCGGACCCAATATTAATCTAAATAATACCCCTACTATCATTAACGCATAGGATAGGACGAAAAAAAGAACTAAATCATACTTCTTACAAAATCTGTTTAATGGTGTTAATTTTGAATGTATTTCTATAGTTTGAGTCATGCGATTAAACCTTCTATTATGTAAAATATTGACACTATTAGGTATTAAACTTTTTTTGAAATTTTAAAACTTCTGGGAACCAATTATTAAAAAAATAGAGGAATAAGGAATAAAAAAAAGGAAAAAGATAATGCTTCATAACTCTATAAGAATTCTATAGTTTGCTGACAAGGTTTTCAATTGAATTTAGTAAAGGGCCCTCTTCAAATCTGAGAGAAGATATGGGAATATCTACTATTTTCTCTAATGTGGTTGCAGCAATAGGGCCGCAAATTAACCCTCTGATCCCTTCCTTTTCTGCTCTTATTCCTTGGATGATTTCTTCTTCTATGGATCTGGCGGGAAATTCTTTTATTTCAAATTTTTTGCCATTTACTTCGATAGTTTTTCCAAGCGAATCTAGCGCCCCTCTCGTGGTTATTACTCCAATATATTCTTTATCTTGAAACCCCTCAAGTTTTTTAACTCCCTTTATTATTTGTATCAATGTTGACCTTCTAAAATCACGCCCCTCATCAGAGATAATTTTATATAATGTACCCTCAGGAATATCAGCTTCATTCGCAAATTCTACAATTGTTTTTCCGAGCTTGGAAATAACTTCCTTAAGCGTTTCTCCAAAACTTTTTTTTAATGATGCTTTTAATAACTCTAACCACATATTATATAATAAGGAAGATCGATATTTGAATCCTTCCCTTTTAGGAAATATCTCATCTCATAAGGGAAAGATTTATATTTTTTCATATACATAAATATCACGAATAGGAAAATAAATTATGAAAGAATTTAAATGAGGGCGAATTCTTTTTCCTATTTTATTTCCATACAAAAGAAAAATATCATAAGGAGGAGTGAATTTAAGGTTATTTAAACTAATTTAAATCATGTCAGAATTGAGCTCCCTAAAAGAAAAAGAAATCAAAATTAGCAGATTTATTGATTTAGAAAAAAATAAATCTCAATTCTATACAAACATATTTTTGGAAAAGGAGCATATAGTCATTAAAACGCCTTTTACTATAAAGAGAAGTGAAAATAATAATACTGATATGAATCTTAAAATAGAGCGCTTTGATTTGACAAAATATATATATCTTGTTGATTATTGAACGCTATCAGAATAAGGATTTCGTGAAAGGATTAAATTTTTTAATAAAATATCGACAATTAATGCTTAAATGATTTAAAAAAGGTGAGAACTTATAACTAAGTTAAAAGTAATCAAGAAAGATGGTTCTATTGAAGATTATGATATAAATCAAATAATAAACGCATGTAACGCTGCGGGATTAACAAGAAAAACAGCAAAAAAAGTCTCTCTTAAAGTGAACGACGATCTCTATAATATTCCAACCTCAAAAATAAGGGAATTGATCTTAAATAATTTAAGGCACAATCATCCTGAAACAGCAAAAAGGATAATTCAATACGATATCCGCAAGGATAAAAAAAGAGAAGAATATGTTGAAAATTATACCTTTTAATAAGATATAACTTATTTTTTCATTTTATTAACCCTTTTACTAAACTGTTTTAACAATATTTTTCTTCAAAAAAATATAATTGTATAGAATTTTACCAGAATATAGAATTGACATATACCACTCACGAATTAACTTATTGCAAAATAAAAAAATATTTAGATGTATTATTATGGATAATATCATCATTGCAGATTCATGGAGAAAATGATAAGGAACGCCGTATTCGAGAAAATAAACTAGAAAAGCTATACGAACAACATTGAACAAATGAATTAAGCTTACTGTTAATATAATATCCAAGACTTTTCTCCATATAATATTATATTTAATTTTTGGATCTTTCGAATGAGGGGTAAAAATAATAATTGAACATGCTATACTAATTGCAATTGATCCAGTACAATCGGGTAAAACTAAAATATTTGAAGAGTGAATCGTCTTTATTATCCATGGATAAGTATTCCCTGCAATATATTCTATATATGCGTATGTGTTAAAATAGTTATTTAAAAGATAGCATGCTTGTTTAGCTGTAATTTCTTGCCACCAAGTATTTACTCTCAGTTCAAAAAATTCAATCAGAAGTATAGCTAATAAAATTGAACCAAGAGGGAATAAAATTAGGGATATCTTAGAAAAGTAATATTGTTTTCCTTTTCTTTCAATTGGTTCTACTATTAATTTTTGATTCTTCATAAGGATCTTTATTAATTCATTTAAATTTTTTAATTTTTAAATATCTTAGTTTTGCATAGATCCTTGTACTAATTGTTTAACTTTACCAGTTCTCTTCTTTTTTGTATTTCTTCCATATTAAGGGATGTTTATTTCTCGTCTGTTCTAATTTCGATAATGCGGGTTTAAAATTAGAATTCAACTCTATTGCTTTCTCCCAGCAATCTATTGCTTTTACATACACCTCTTTTTTATAATATACATCTCCTAATTCGCACCATAAATAATAATTCTCAGGTTCAATTTCTATTCCCATTTTATAAGATTGAATCGCTTTATCATAATTCTCCATCTTGTAATAGAGATGTCCCACATCTCTCCATAAAGGACCACAATTCGGGTCAAGCTTCACTGCCTTTTGGAAACATTTCATTGCTTTTTTAAATTTTTCCATTCTTTCATAAGTATTACCTAATGCTGTCCATAATGGGCGATATTCTAGATTCTCTTTCAGTTCTTTTTTATAAATTTTTATAATTTCTTTATTGCTAAATTTTTTATTATATTTTTGATTGTTTTTGATACCCTCAATTTCCTTCTCAGATCCTCCATTATGTTCTTTCCTAACATTAGAATTTGCATTTGCAGATGTCTTTAAGAGGTGACCTTCAAATTCTTGAAAAAACGAGGACCATCCTTTTTTATAGCATTCTTCCGCTTTTTTATGTTGACCAAGTTTTTCATAGAGCTTACTGAGCTCGTCCCAGAGATTGAGATCATTGGGGTCTATTTCGAGAGCTTTCTCATAACATTTAATTGCCTTTTTATAAATTTGTAGTCTATGGTATAAATCGCCCATATTCTCCCATATCCTCTTATTATTATAGGCACAATCCATGTAATCCAAAGGATTTTTTAATTGGGGCTCTACTTCTATTGCTGTTTCAAAGTAATGAATCGCATTTTTATAGATCCCCATTTTTTCATACGTTTTTCCTAAACAAAACCATCCATTTTTATATTTGGGGTCAATTTTCAGCACTTTTTCAAAGTTTTGAATTGCTTGCTCATATTGTTTTAACTCAGCATAAGTTTCACCCATATCGTTCCATGCAATTTTGTATTCTGGGTCAAGTTCAATCGCTTTCTTAAAGCATTCAATTGCCTTGTTGTAGTTTTCAATGCAATTGTAGGCTCTTCCCATGCTATCCCATATCTCTTTATCATTTGGATTAAGTTCTAAGCCTTTTTTATAACATTCAATAGCTTCCATGTATTCTCTTTCATTGTAATGACTTAAGCCCTCATTAAGCCACTCCCATGATTTTCTTTTTCTCATATAAAATCCTCTCGATGTGGTTTTTACTATTATACCAAATTTTCAAATTATTTTGGTTATTTATATGATGTATTTATATTTTAGATTCTTTAAATGCAAGTTTTACTTTTTTTAAAAAAATAGAAGGCGATTATGAAGTTTCAATTAAAATTAATGCCCTGGAGAGGATTTGAACCTCTGATCTTCACATTAAAAGAGTATTGCTGTTAATATCTTTTACAAGATATATTTTTGCTATGCTGCCTTCCCGAGCTTGGCCACCAGGGCTCGTTTAAAAAATCTCTATTTAGGCTCTTCTGTTTTTTTTGTGATTTTATTATTTATAATTCTATCTATTCATTTGTAATATTTGAATCTTCTTATGATTCCATCTTTTAGATCGATTATAATAAGATTCTTCACGTAAGAATTCGAGAGCGATTGATTTTGATTTATCATTAAGTAATAACTTCTCTATCATTATTTTTCTAATTCATTATTATCCATAATTTCTAAGCCCGCATATTTACCTACATCTTCAAAAACTACATTTTGGTGTTTTTTATCAACAAGCCGAAGTTCAATTTTTGATTTCATACTCTCAAAACAATGCCCTCTCATATTACCAAGAGAAGGGGCCTTCATATCCGTAGCTTTACCTTGAACAGCTTTAATGATAAACGAAAAATCTTTATTTTCGCCTTTTATGAATACTCTATTTCCATCAATTTTTAATTTCCTTAATTTCGCTTGTGTATAAGACGCAAAAATGTAAAATTTCCCCCTAAACCATATAACAAAGAAGAATCCGATAAATTTAAGTCCTAAAAATGGGATTTTTGCGACTGAAAAGACACAAGATAAGTGAGGTTCTGAAAAATGGTTTGATTGCATCCAGATCCATGAACTAGGAAATGAAGATCCCCAATCCTTTTCTATATATCCCTTACTTCCTTCAAGAAAACGAGTCTCTTCATTATTTATTGATACACAGCCTTCTATGTCATGGTTCATACTTATTATCCCATGCTTTGTTTCCATTGGTAAATAAGATAACAATCCCATAATTCCTGGAGAAAGTAATCTTCTCTTCCAATGTGTCAAATTCTTAAATTTCAGATCCCCTTTTATCCTTTTCCCCGCTTGATTTATGTCTATATGTATGTATTTAGAAGAAAAATAATTATCTCCTATACAAACTTCAAATTTATTCTCTGATGCGTGAAATTCATCTACTTCATATTTAAAATAATGATATTCTCCTTTTTTTCCATCAAAAAATTGAATAAAACTATGGGATGTATTGTTTATTTTATCGAGTGCAATTCCAGGAATAATCGCATAAATATGTTTTCTTTTGTGATCTATATTTTTAAAATACCAGCCCTCAAAATACGATTTCTTCTGCTTATTTCCTTGAAAAATTTCAGGATTCTGTATTTTTTTCCACTTTGACACTATTCTCGGATTTCCAAATTTACGTTATTTGGCTTAAATAATGTTTAGATTTTTTTAAACATATAGCTAATAAATAATAAAAATTAACCATTGGTTTACCCTTTTTTAGATTAAAATAAATACAAATTCTCTTCAGTAATATATTTGGATTATTAAATTATATATTAATTCTTCTGATAAAATTTACTAGTATTTATCATTTTTTATTAAGAAACAAATTTACAAAAGTTTCTTAAATAATCTATTGGAATTAAAAATTTAAATAAGAAAAATATAGAAAAAAATGAAAGAAAAATAAAAATTATAAAAGATTAGGAAGCTGGGATTACATCATTCCAGGAGGCATTCCGCCCATACCGCCACCCATTCCAGGAGGCATTCCGCCCATATCGCCACCCATTCCAGGAGGCATTCCACCACCAGGACCGCCT